>CAZCEL010000338.1:0-5745 GCA_964497175.1 uncultured Bifidobacteriaceae bacterium | reverse complement strand
GTATATGGCAGGGTTCGGGGGCCGACAACCGGCACACACGCGCTCACGTCTCGCCTGCGTCGATGACAGCCTCAGGCGTCAGGTCCCGACCACGTGAATCCGATGTGCTTGCTCGACCGCCCCGTCCGGTCCCACTTGAAGCCGAAGGCATCGGCCTTGTCTGCCGTCGATTTCGCGTAGGTGGCGACGCCCCCCGGCCCGGTCTCGCTCCCACCGGCATTGTGCACCTGCACGCGCTTGCCGGGCGGCGTCGTCGGTCCGCCGAGCGCCACGGCGCTCGACGTCACCTTGCCCGGGATTTCGGCCCGCCACGAGGCCAGGTCCTCGTCGACGTGAAAGGTGATGTGCGCGAACTCCACGCCGCGCACTTCGCCAATGAAATTGGCAAAGGTCCCGGGCCAGCCGCCAACGCGCCCGGAGAAGATCATCTGCAGCGCCTCGCGCTGCCGCTCGTCGGCACGCTCGTCGAGGAACATGGCCATCGAGGCTTTCGTCTGCCCGTCCCAGATGTTCCCGGTGAAGGTGCCAATCGCCATCACGTTCAGCCCGTCAAGGCGCACACGGCCGTAGTTCCCTTCACGGATATGCCAGGCCAGCACACCCTCGCACACACCGCTGGTGGGCGGCTGCGCGAACGTGCACGGGCACGGGATGCTGCAGTTGCAGGTGTCGAACCAATCGCCCTGCACGCGCCATGTCGGAATGTCCGTCATAACACCTCCGTTTGCGGAACCACTGCCCTTCATTATGACCCGATCGTTTTCGCGATGATCCGGAGTGGCGGCGTCGACCACTACCTCTGATCCGCGGCCGGACAGTATCAGCGTTTCGAAAATTACCGCACCGGAACTCTGTAGATGTTGCGCTGCGTGGCAGTCCTTGTGAACGCATGGATCGACGGATTGGGGCCGGGAAACACCCGTCCCTCCGAGACCAGCCGCGCCCCCGGTAATGCAGCCACAGCTTCTTTCGACCCAAATCCTGAGGCGGGTATCGAGGGCAACATCTGGCCGGGCCGGAGAGGAATCGAATACGTGGTCCCTGCAAAGTTCAAGTAGAGAAATCTCCCATCAGGAGTCCAGCTCATATGGGGAGGAGTCGGCTCGGGGCCCTGCGGCGGAGAACAGCCGGTACAGATCGGTCGCGGCGCGCCACCGCCAGAGGGAAACACGAACAACGAACCCCAAGCCCGGGAATCCTGTGCCGGCAGCCATTGCCCGTCCGGTGACACGCCGAACAAGATGAGGCCAGAGGTTGGGATCAACTTCTGCAGTCCACTGCCGTCCTCCTTGATCCCGTAGATGAATGCCACTCCCTGCTCGTCGGCTGCGAATACCACCTCGCCGGGCACGCCGAAGTGCGCCTCGATGGCTCTCAAGCCGTCAGCCGGCGTGAGCCGTCGCGGCGCCGTCCGGCCATTCAGAGACGCCAACCACACGTGAGAGCGACCGTCCTGGTTCACCGCGACGAACACGACCCGCTGGCCATCTGCGGAGATGCTGTAGTGCGCCAGCCGGAAATCGGGAAGAAGGCGGTGGCGCTCACCCGACTCCAGGTCCGCCGCCCAGAGGCCTCCCGCATTGAACCCCGTGATGCCGCCCTCGCGCACCAGGTAGTACAGCGTCTTGCCACTGGCAGAGATGGAGGGGCGAAACGCGTAGCCTTCGGACGTGATCTGCCTTTCACCGCGTGAATCGTGGACCCACACGGTGCTCTGGCTCGTGCCGATCGAGGTGACGAACGAGCGTCCATCGGGAGCAAAGTGAATACCTTCTTCCTCGGTGACGCCGAAGGTGACCTGCTCGGGCGTTCCATCCGGAAAACGCTGCCGCCAGATGTGATACCCGTTTCCGGTATCGGTGGAAAAGTACATCCACCTCCCGTCGGGGGACCATGCGGCATCCGTGCACTGCGCCCGCGCCGGGCCGACGGGCTTTCCGGGAATGCTGCCGTCGAAGGGGACCAGACGACAGGGCAGCCACGCCCCGGCATCCATCTCGACGACGAGCACCCACGCTCGATCGGGCGAGAGTGCCGATCGATGGGCCATGCCAGTCTTGGGCGGCATGTACACAGTGCGCTGATCGGTGCGGCTCTCCGTCGAGGAGGCAATGGACATCTGAAAGTCCTGGCCGGTCAGTTCAGAGAACAGGACTCGCGGCTGACCGGCTCCATCGCGAAACCAGGTCAGTCCCTCCGCGTTGCTCAACAGCCGCCGCGGCTGTCCTCCCAGCACCGGCACGACCCAGGTGTCCATCGTCGTATCGTCGGCCACGCCGCCTGTCGAAGACTGTATCGCGGTCGAGTAGCCAATCCGGGCCCCGTCGGGGGAGAACTTGGGGCTCATCTTGTTGAAGTCATCGTCGGTGAGCCGAACGGGTTCTCCGTCAGGCAGGAGCTTGACGTAGATCTGCCCCGGACCAAAGAAGGTACTTTCCCCGCGGATGAACGCCAGCATCCGGCCGTCGGGCGAGAGCGCTGGAGATGTGGCGGAGTCGGCAAAGCTGGTGAGCTGCGTGTATTCCGCTCGAACCGGCTCGACAGGCCGTCGGGAGCGAAGCACGAACAGCGTGCCCACAGCCACAGAGGCGACGACGAGAGCTGCGGCAGCCAGCCAACGGCGGGTACGTGTGTTACGACGGATGGTTGCGAGCGCCGCTGTTTCGTCCGAGCCCCGCCGCATCACGCGGCGGAGATCGTCGACCATGGCGCGCATCGACTGAAAGCGGTCCTCGGGATCCTTCTCCAGGGCCTTTTCGACAACCATCCGTAATGGAACCGGCACCTCGTCGGGCAGAGGAGATGCTGCCTGGTGGAGAATCGAGTACAGCACGTCGGGATCGGACGCTCCCCTAAAGGGTCGCTGTCGGGCTAATGCCTCGTACAACACGACCCCAAACGAGAAGATGTCGCTTCGGGCGTCGAGAGGCCGCCCCGCCGCCTGCTCGGGCGACATGTACGCAACCGTTCCGACGATGAGTCCCTGGCGCGTCCGCATCTCGGACACCATGCGCGTGGCAACGTCCGACGCTGCGCCTTCGTGAAGCTTGGCCAACCCGAAGTCCGCCAGCTTTGCGTAACCGGTCCCGGTGATCAGGATGTTCTCGGGCTTGATGTCGCGGTGCAGAATCCCGGCCTGATGCGCCGCGGCGAGCCCGTCGGCCACGCCGATCAGCAACTCGATGGTCTGCTGCCACCCCTGTCGGCCCTGCATCCAGTCCCTGAGCGTCCCTCCGTCGACGAGCTCCGTGACGAGATACTGCCGGCCTTCGAACTCACCGGCATCGTGCACGGTCAGGATGTGCGGGTGGTTGAGTGACGAGACGGTCTGGGCTTCGCGCTGGAAGCGACGGCGGGCGTCCGGGTCGGCGACGGTCTCTGACAGGAACTTGACCGCAACGGGTCGATTGAGTTTGGTATCGAGCGCCCGATAGACCACGCCCATGCCGCCTGCGCCGAGCCTGGCCTGTACCACATACGCGCCGAGTTGCAGGCCGGTCAGCAGTGGGGCCGCCGGTTGGTTCGGCGTCTGTGCGCCAGCGGCCGCAGCGGCCGGTTGCCGAGACGTGCCGGCGGTCACCGCACGACGCAGAAGCGCGCGCACTTCGAGCCGCAGATCCTCATCGCCGCGGCATTCGGCTTCGAGGAATGCCTCACGCTCATGCGACGGTCGCTCCAGCGCCGAGTGATAGATCCGCTCGACCTGGCGCCAGCGTTCACGATCCACGGCTGTTGCGGCAATTCTAGCGCGGCTGGCTGCCAATCGGAGCGGGCGCGACAGGCGCGCCTGAGGGAGCGTTACTTCTGCGGCGCCGGTGGCTGAGGCGGCGAAGAGGGAGTCGCGGCCGGCGTGCCAGATGTCGGAGCCTCGGAAACCGGGGTCGGTGTGCCTGCTGAGGGAGCCTGCGCCGCACCCGCAGGAGTTGTTGGAGCGCCCGCCGGCGCAGCTGGTGCCGTCGCCGGTGGCCGTGGTGCGGGCGTCCCGCCGACGACCGACGAGGGTCCTCGTCGTCCCGCAATGGCCAGCGCCACGGCCCCAATCATGAACAGCGCGGCGCACACCGCCGTTGCCCTCGACAGGACGGTTGCTCCGGCCCGTGCCCCGAATGCCGTCTGGCTGCTGCCGCCGCCGCCGAACGCGCTCGAGATGTCGCCACCCTTGCCCTGCTGCAGCAGGATCACCAGCAGCAGCATGCCGCACACGAGCACGTAGACGGTCACAAGCAGGTAATAAAGCATCGCTGATCTCGTCGAGACTCCGATTATACCGCAGCGTGCCGGCTCTTCATGACGATGTCGGCGAAGGTCCCGACGTCGAGGCTCGCCCCGCCGATGAGCGCACCGTCGACGTTCGGCTCGTGAATGAGCTGGGCGATGTTGTCCGGCCTGACGCTTCCTCCGTACAAGAGATGACAGTGATCGGCGGCGTCGGCGCCGAACCACTGGCCGAGCCTCCGCCGGATGTGGCCATGCGCCTCCTCGGCCTGCGCCGCCGAGGCGGTCCGTCCCGTGCCGATCGCCCACACAGGCTCGTACGCGATCACGAGATCCGCGACGTTCGCACCGGTCAGCGCGTCGAGCCCGGTCTTGATCTGTCGATCCAGGACCGCCCACGTTTCGTTGCGCTCACGCTCCTCCAGCGTCTCGCCAACGCATGCGATGGGTGTCAGCCCCGTCGCAATAGCCGCTGCGATCTTCCGGTTGACCGTCGCGTCGGTCTCGCCAAACAGCCTGCGGCGCTCCGAATGCCCGAGGATCACGTACTCGGCCCCGGCTTCCCTGACCATCTGAGTCGACACCTCCCCGGTGAACGCGCCTTCGTGCTCCCAGTACACGTCCTGCGCGGCGACGCCGACGTTGGAGTTCCGCAGCGCTTCGGCCACGGCGTGGATCGCGGTGAACGGCGGTGCCACCACGATCTCGACGTCTGTCACATCCTTGACGAGCCCGCGCAACTCCTTCGCGAAGACGACCGCCTCGTGAACCGTCTTGAACATCTTCCAGTTGCCGGCGATGAACGGCACCCTCATACGTGCTCCTTGCAAGGCAGAAAGGCAGAAAGGCAGAAAGGCGGGAAGGCTGCCTTCATCTCTCGCTCAAGGCAGCCACCCCCGGCAACGTACGCCCGCCCAGGAACTCGAGCGAAGCTCCGCCGCCCGTCGAGATGTGCGTGATCCGGTCCGCAACGCCGGCCTTCTTCAGTGCGGCAATCGAGTCGCCGCCGCCGACGACCGTCGTGCCCGGCGCCGCGGCCACTGCTCTCGCCACCGCGGTCGTGCCCAGTGAGAACTCGTCGATTTCGAACACGCCCATCGGGCCGTTCCAGACGACGGTCCGCGCATCGCGTATGAGGCCTTCGTAGACCGCGCAGGTAGCCACCCCGATATCGACGCCCATCCGATCGCCAATCCGCGCGTCGCCGATTGCCAGCACCTCGTGCGTGGCGCCCGGCTCGATGCGGTCCGCGACGAGGTGATCGACCGGTAGCTCGAGCTGCACCCGGGCGGCTGCCGCCTGCCGTGCGATATCTCGGGCCGACTCGATCTTGTCATCCTCCACCAGCGAGCGGCCGACCGCCAGCCCTCGCGATTTGAAGAACGTGTAGGCCATCGCGCCGCCGATGAGCAGGCGGTCCACCTTGCCGAGGAGATTGGTGATGACCTCGATCTTGTCGGACACCTTGGCCCCGCCGAGGATCGCGACAAACGGCCGCTCGGGCGACTGGAGGACGAGCCCCAGGTACTT
>CAZCEL010000337.1:0-5748 GCA_964497175.1 uncultured Bifidobacteriaceae bacterium | reverse complement strand
ACGCGAGGCGGGTCAAGCTCCACCAGCCGCCGCGGATCCCAGTCCGAGGCCGAGTCGCCGGTCGGCGGCGGCGCGATCGTGTACACCGCGCTGAAGACCTCCTGCCGCCGCGCGTCCATCCACGCGGCGACCGTGCCGCCCTCGGGCAGATGCGCGCGCGCCGCGTGTGCAAGTCCCAGCAGCGCCGAGAGGGCCGCGACGCGTTTCCGGTTCACAAACGCCAGCCCCTGAATCGTCGCGATGCCGATTCGAAGACCGGTGAACGATCCTGGTCCTGCGGCCACCGCAAACAGATCAATGGCCGGCCACGTGAGGCGGCTCGCGTCGAGCGCCCGCAGCAGATCGCCGGGCAGCCGTTCGGCGTGCGATTGCGTCGGATCGCCGCTGCGTTCGAAGAGCACGCAATCCTCGTCGACGATCGCCACGCTGCCCGCGCGCGTGGTCGTATCGAGAGCCAGTACGCGCATGCGCTAGACTTACAGAATATGTCAACGTCGCCGACGCCGGCGATGCGACAGTACCTCGACGCGAAGCAGCAGCACCGGGACGCGATCCTGTTCTTCCGCATGGGCGACTTCTATGAGATGTTCTACGAGGACGCCCTGCTCGCCTCGCGCGCGCTGGACCTGACGCTGACGTCCCGGTCGCGGGACGCCGACGGCACCAGCATCCCCATGTGCGGCGTGCCCTACCACGCTGCCGACGCCTACATCGCCCGCCTGGTCCGCAAGGGCCTGCGCGTGGCCATCTGCGATCAGGTAGAGGACCCGCGCAAAGCCAAAGGCCTCGTTCGGCGCGAGATCGTGCGGGTCGTGTCGCCGGGCACGCTGACCGACGCGTCGTACCTGTCCGCGCGGGAGCCCGCCTTTCTGATGGCGCTCTCGCCCGCCGATGGCACGCCACGGCCGCGCGGGCGCGACACCGGCTCGCCCGCTCCATCGGCCGCGGCAGTCGGTGTGGCGCTCATCGACGTCTCGACCGGCGAGTTCACGGCCGCCGACTACGAGGGCCCGGACGGGATGCAGGCGTTCGTTGACGAGCTGGGCGTCCTCAAGCCTCGAGAGGTCGTCGTGGCGTCTGACGGCTCTCCGGACCCTGCGGCCGCCGCACGCGCCGCAGCCGCCCGCTGGCCGATGGTCGCCGCGCTGGGCGTGCCCCTGACACCAGTCGACGCATGGACGTTCGATGCGGAGGCTGCGCGCCGCACGCTGCTCGACCAGCTGCGCACCCAGGGCCTCGAAGCATTCGGGCTCGAACGCCGGCCGGCCGCGGTCAGCGCTGCCGGCGCCCTGCTGCACTACCTGCAACACACCCAGAAGGTAGAGCTGACGCACGTTCGGTCCATCCGCTATCGTCATCGGGCCGACACCCTGCTCATCGATCCAGCCACGCTCAAGCACCTGGAGATCATCGAGGGAACCGAGGGGGGACGCGCCGGCTCGCTTCTCGACGAGCTGGACCGCACCGTCACGTCGATGGGGGGCCGGCTGCTCAGGAACTGGTTGCTGGGGCCGCTGATGTCAGTCGAGGCGATTCTCACGCGGCTGGACGCCGTGGAGCAGCTGGCGTTCCGCACGATCGACCGGGGCCGGTTTCGCGAGACGATCCGGCCGGTCCAGGATCTCGAGCGGCTCGTAGCGCGTGCCGCCCTTGGAACAGCAGGCCCCCGGGACCTGGTCAGCCTCAAGCAGTCGCTCGCCGTCATTCCCCACGTGCGTGCCCTGTGCGCCGATCTGACCGCGCCGCTCGTCAGGTCGCTCGCGTGCGAGCTCGACGAGCTCTCAGACGTGCGGGCGCGCATCGAGGCCGCGCTGATCGACGAGCCGCCAGCCTCGGCGAGGGACGGCGGCTTCATCCGGGACGGGGCTGACGTCGAGGTCGACGGTCTGCGCGAGGTGAGCCGGTCCGGCAAGCAGGTGATCGCCGCCATGGAGGCCGGCGAGCGCGCCCGCACGGGCATCGCCTCGCTCAAGGTGCGGTTCAATCGGGTCTTCGGCTACTACATCGAGGTGTCCAAGGCGAACCTCCACGCGGTGCCGGAGGACTATCGCCGCAAGCAGACGATAGCCGGCGGCGAGCGCTTCGTCACGCCGGCACTGAAGGCGTACGAGGACAAGGTGCTTGGCGCCGACGAGCGCATCATCGAGCGCGAGATCGAGCTGTTCGAAACGCTCCGGCGCGACGTGGCCGCCGAGGCGCCACGCATCCAGTCCTCAGCGCGCGCGCTGGCGACGCTCGACGTGCTGGCCGCGCTTGCCGAGACCGCCACGGTCAACGACTACATCAAGCCGCATGTGCATGCCGGGGACGAGATGCTCGTGGTCGACGCCCGTCACCCGGTTGTCGAGCGCCGGACCCGGGCGGGCGAGGCGTTCGTGCCCAACGACGTGGTGCTCAACGGCACCTCCTCGCAGCTCGTCATCCTCACAGGGCCGAACATGGGCGGCAAGTCGACGTATCTGCGGCAGGCGGCGCTCCTGTGTGTCATGGCGCAGCTCGGTTCGTTCGTACCGGCACGCGAGGCGAAGCTCCCCATGGTCGACCGCATCTTTGCCAGGGTCGGCGCGTCCGACAACATCGCGCGCGGCCAGTCGACGTTCATGGTTGAAATGCAGGAGACGGCGCTCATTCTGCGCGCCGCTACCTCGCGCAGCCTTGTGCTGCTGGACGAGGTCGGCCGCGGCACGGCCACCTTCGACGGCTTGAGCATCGCCTGGGCCGTGGCCGAGCACCTGGCCACCGGCCGCGCGCGGCCGAAGACGCTCTTCGCGACGCACTATCACGAACTGACCGATCTGGCGGAGGCCGCCCCCGGGATCGTCAACTGTCACGTCGCCGCCCGCGAGTGGAAGGACGACATCGTCTTCCTCAGGAAGATCGTGCCCGGGCGCTCCGACCGAAGCTACGGCATTCAGGTGGCGCGTCTGGCAGGACTGCCTCGTCCGGTGATCGAGCGAGCGCGCGAGCTCGTCGCGCTCGAGGGCGGCCAGGATCTCGCGCGCGGCGGCCGGCCTTCCGCCAGCAGTGCGCCCTCGGAGACCGAGACGCAGCTGGGGCTGTTTCGGAGCGGGTCCGCCGATGACCACCTCCGCCAGAAGCTTGCCGCCCTGGATGTCGATCGGATGACGCCGCTCGACGCACTCGCCACGCTGGCGCGGTTGAAGCACGAGGCGCAGGGGTGACTCCCCTGCCTCGCGGAATCTTTGTGTTCTAATGGCTCGGCATGAAAAAGAAGTCGCGGTTCCTCCGGACGCCCGTCGAACCGTTTGAGGTCGAAGCCGCGCTCACGGCGGACCAGATCCTGTCGCGCATGGAGCGCATCTCCTTCCAGGGGCGCAATCTGGCCGCGGCCCACCGGATCTGGCACCGGATGCTCGAGGACGATGTGACGATCTTTCTCGGACTGGCCGGCGCGCTGAGCGCCGGGGGGTTGCGGCTGATCGTCGCGCACTTGATCACCCACCGCTACATCGACTGTCTCGTCTCCACCGGCGCGAACCTGTATCACGATCTCCATGAGACACGAGGACAGCGGCATTAC
Source organism: uncultured Bifidobacteriaceae bacterium (assembly GCA_964497175.1). Taxonomy (GTDB): domain Bacteria; phylum Acidobacteriota; class Vicinamibacteria; order Vicinamibacterales; family CAVVIG01; genus CAZCEL01. Next base: position 2,207 of record CAZCEL010000337.1, on the reverse strand, counting down.
ATGGGCTCGCCGCACGCCGACGATGCCGCGCTGGCCGAGGATCGGATCGACCGTGTCTACGATACCTTTGCGAGCGAAGAGGAGTTCATCGGGAACGACAACTGGATCGCGGACTTTGCCGCATCCCTGGAGCCGCGACCCTACACGACGCGGGAATTCCTGCACCTCCTCGGCGGCCACCTCTGGAAGACCACGGGTGCCGAAGGCATCCTGACCGCGGCCTATCGGGCGAATGTGCCCATCTTCTGTCCGGCGATCGCCGACTCCTCCATCGGCATGGGGCTCTCGCAGGCGCGGCACAAGGCGCCCGGGAAGGGTCACATCGACATCATCGGCGACATCGTCGAGTCGGCGAACCTGGTTGTCCGGCGTCCCCGGACGGCCTCGGTCGTTCTCGGCGGCGGAACGCCCAAGAACTTCATCAACCAGGCGAGCGTGCAGGCAGAGTTCTACAGCGCGGAAGTCGCCGGCCACCGATATGCGCTGCAGATTGTCACAGACGTCCCGCATTTCGGTGGTGCGTCGGGGTCGAGCCTCGAGGAGGCGCAGAGCTGGGGCAAGCTGGCCACCGACTCTGCGCGTGTATCGGTGCAGGCCGACGCCACGATTGCGCTGCCCGTGCTGGCGAGCGCCCTGGCGTCGACGGCGCCGCCGCTTCTCGCGTGTCGCCGGAAGCCGACCTTCATCCTGGCCACCCGCGTGATGCGGATCGACGGTCAGGACGTGCCCAGCGATCGCTTCGAGGGAGTGAATGAACCTGCCGTTTGACTACGAGCACATGGACATGGGCGTGTTCCTCGGCACCACGCCCACGCCCGTCGACTTCGACCACGCCCGTGTCGTCATTCTGCCGGTGCCCCTCGAACGCACGACGTCGTACGTGGCGGGCACGCGCAACGGTCCGCACGAAATCCTCGTCGCCTCTTCGCATATGGAACTGTGGGACGAAGAGATCGGTGCCGATGTCCACGGCATCGGCATCTGCACGCTGCCGGAAATGGAGTTCCCGTTCGCCACCATGATCGACGCGCTTCAGGACATCCGGCGCGTCGCCGGGGAGATCATCGCGCGCGACAAGTTCCCGTTCGTCCTCGGCGGTGAGCACTCGATCACGGCCCCCGTCGTCGCGGCGCTGGCCGCCAGGTATCAGGGCCTGTCGGTCCTCCAGATCGATGCCCACGCCGACCTCCGGGACACCTACATGGGCACGCCGTACAATCATGCCTGTGCCATGCGGCGGGTGCTCGAACACGCACCCGCAACTCAGGTGGGGATCCGGAGCCTTTCGCCCGAGGAAGCGGCGGCGGCCCGATCGCTGCCGACGCGGATCTTCTACGACCACTCGATGCGGCGCGACCCGCACTGGATCGAGCGGGTGATCGATTCGCTGAGCGAATCGGTGTACGTGACGATCGACTGCGACGGCCTCGATCCGGCGGTCATGCCGTCGGTCGGCACTCCCGAGCCAGGGGGCCTCGCCTGGTACGAACTGCTGACGCTCCTTCGCCGTGTGATCCAGTCACGCCGGCTCGTGGGCTGCGACCTGGTCGAGCTGGCGCCGATTCCCGGGCTCGTCGCACCCAACTTCCTGTGCGCGAAGCTGGTCTACAAGATCCTCACGTACCGCTTCTGCGATGAAGTGGCGGCGCGGTTGGTCAGGTAGTTACGAAGGCTTCTTCAGGCTGTCCAGCTCCCGCCTGGCCTCGCCGCTGAAGGGCGATTCGGGGAACTGTCCCACGAGCTGGTTGAACGTCTGCTCGGCGTCCGACTGCTTGCCCGCGTCGAGGTACGCGCGGCCCAGTCTCATGAGGATGCCGTCGACGGGAAGGTCGGCGTCCTTCTGCTCGGCCAGGCTCTTGAATGTGCTGATGGCCTGGTCGTACTGGCCGGTCTGGGCCTGGGCCTCGGCGAGACCCAGCCGGGCCATCTGTGCGTAGAGCCGGTCGCCTCCTCTGTCGATCACATCCTGGTACGACTTTGCGGCGCTTGCGGGCTCGCCAAGGGCCATGAAGGTGGCGGCCTCGCGGTATCGGGCGAAGATGCCCGCATCGGTCGCGGGATATTCGTCGGCGACGATCTTGAATTTCGTGAGCGCCGCCTGCCGCTTCTCCCGCTCGGTGGCAAAACTCAGGGACGCGGGAGACGGCGTGCCGCTGGCGGGCGGCGGTCCCACACGGGCTTCGTCGACGTTCATGGCATCGGCCAAC
>CAZCEL010000336.1:1807-5785 GCA_964497175.1 uncultured Bifidobacteriaceae bacterium | reverse complement strand
TGCCAGTTGGCGCTGTTCACGAACGCGGCGCCGCCGAGGATGACGATCAGCACGACGCCGACCTTGACGATCACGATGGCCGCGTTCACATTCGCCGATTCCTTGATGCCCACGATAATGAGAACGGTGACGGCGAGCGTGATGAACACGGCCGGCAGGTTGATGATTGCCTCCGGGCTGCAGCCGGCGGCAGCGATGACCGTGCACGGAGCTCCCGCGAACGCGGGAGGAATCGTCAGGCCCAGGAAATCATGCAGAAAACTCACCAGATTTCCAGACCAGCCCACGGCAACGGTTGCCGCGCCCAAGGCGTATTCGAGAATCAGATCCCATCCGATGATCCAGGCGAAAAACTCACCGAGCGTGGCATAACCGTAGGTGTACGCGGAGCCAGCTATGGGAACTGTGGAGGCAAACTCCGAGTAGCACAAACCCGCAAGGGCCGAGGCCAGCCCGGCGACCACCATCGACAGCACGATGGCGGGTCCGGCGTGCTCCGCGGCGGCCTGACCGGTCAGAACGAAGATGCCTGTGCCGATGATGGCCCCGATGCCAAGGGTCACGAGATTGATAGGACCCAGCACCCGCCTGAGGGCGTGATCCCCGGAGGCGGCCGCTTCGGCCTTCAACTGCTCGATCGACTTGGTTGCGAAGATTGACATCTGGTTCCTTCCCTGTGGTGAGCCCGTTCACGCCCGGTCGGACACCGCGCGGAATTATATCGGGTCCCCCCGCGACTCGCTCGACCGCAGCCGACCCAGCAGGTCGAGGTATCGCCGGACACGTCGGGCAGGGTCGCCGGCTCTCAGCAGGTCACCGACGACCGCGACGGAGCTGGCCCCGGCGTCCAGTACTTCGGCGGCCCGTTCGAGCGTGATGCCTCCGATCGCGACGAGCGGAATCCGATGCGCCGCCGCAATCGCAGCCGCGTGTCGCACGTGCTGCAGCCCCAGCGGCTGGTACCCCGTCTCCTTGGTGGCGCTGCCAAAGACCGGTCCGACGGCAGCGTAGCTGATGGGTTCCCGGACGGCTGCCGTCAGCTGCGGCTCTGTGTGGGTCGACAGGCCGACCACCGCTCGGTCTCCAAGGATCAACCGCATCGCCGCGGGCGACAGATCGTCCTGTCCGACGTGAACACCACCGGCGCCGGCAAGACGGGCGATGTCCGCGCGATCGTTCACGATGAGCAGGGCTCCTGATCTTTCCGCGCGGCGAACGATCTCGGAGGCTGTTTCGAGCAGCCAGCGGCCAGGGACCTGCTTGGCCCTCAACTGCAGCGCGGTGGCGCCGCCGTCGAGGACCGCGGCCGCGAAGTCCACAAGAGACCACCCCGCCCGCGCGCAGACGTCCGCATCGCAGATGACGTAGAGGGGCGGTGGGCGCCACCGGGGCTGGCGTCCGGTCGGCGTGGACCCCGGCGTCAGACCGCCTCGGCGAGGCGGCCGCTGGTAACGGGCGGAGCCGTCAGAAAGCGGTCCATGAACGCCGTGCTCAGCGTGCCGGCCAGGAAGTCCGGGTCGTTCAGAATGCGAAGGTGCATCGGAATGTTCGTCTTGATGCCTTCGATAACCGTCATGTCGAGCGCCCTCCGCATCCGGGCGATCGCTTCCTTCCGATCGCGACCGTGCACGATGATCTTCGCGATGAGTGAGTCGTAGTAGGGAGAGATCGTGCAGTCGGAATGGGCCAGTGTGTCCACTCGCACGCCGGGGCCGCCGGGCACGCTGAAGACGTGGATCACGCCTGGAGATGGGACGAAGGAGTCCGGGTCCTCCGCGTTGATCCGGCATTCGATCGAATGTCCCGTGACGGTGACATCAGCCTGCTTGAGGCCGATCCGCTCGCCGGCAGCGAGCCGAATCTGTTCCTTGACGATGTCGATGCCGGTCACCATCTCGGTCACCGGGTGCTCGACCTGGAGCCTGGTGTTCGCTTCCATGAAGTAGAAATGTCCCTCCGAGTCCATCAGAAACTCGAACGTGCCGGCGTTGGTATACTGCACCGCCCTGGCCGCATCGATAACGACGCCGCCCATTCTGCGCCGCATCCTGTCGCTCAGCGCGGGCGAGGGAGACTCCTCCACGAGCTTCTGATGCCGCCGTTGAATCGAACACTCGCGCTCTCCCAGGTGCACGACCGAGCCGTGGCGATCGCCGAGAACCTGAAACTCGATGTGCCTCGGCGAGTCGACGTACTTCTCGAGGTAGACGTCGCCCACGCCAAACGCCGACTGGGCCTCGTGCTGGGCGGTCTTGACGGCATGCGACAGTTCGCCCGGCGAGCGCACGATGCGCATGCCGCGCCCGCCGCCTCCGGCCGTCGCCTTCACAATCACAGGAAAGCCGATGTCCCTGGCGAGCTTGAGCGCCTTCTCCTCGCTCTCGACCGGGCCGTCGCTCCCCGGTAGGACCGGGACGCCAGCCTTCTTCATCACGCGCCGGGCACGCGCCTTGTCGCCCATGAGCCGGATCACCTGCGGGTCGGGCCCGATGAACCGGATGTGACAGGCCTCGCAGACTTCGGCAAGGTACGTGCTCTCGGAGAGAAACCCGTAGCCGGGATGAATCGCGTCGGCCCCCGTGATCTCGGCAGCGCTGATAACCGCGGGCACGTTCAGATAGCTGTCCGCGCTCCGCGCGGGGCCGATACACACGTCCTCGTCCGCGAAGCGGACGTGCAGCGAGTGCTCGTCGGCCTCCGAGTAGACGGCGACTGTCCGGATGCCAAGCTCGCGGCAGGCAAAGATCACGCGCATGGCGACTTCGCCGCGATTCGCGATGAGGATCTTCTTGAACATCAGTCTGTCCTGATCGCGAAGAGCCGCTCGCCGTACTGGACCGGCTGTCCGCTCTCGACATAGACGCTCACAACCTCGCCGTCACACTCGGCGTCGATCTCGTTCATGAGCTTCATGGCCTCGATGATGCACAGCACCTGGCCCTTCGTCACCCGCGAGCCGACATCGACAAACGGCGGTGCTCCCGGCTCGGGCGACCTGTAAAACGTGCCGACGATCGGTGACTTGACCACCGCCAGCTCGATCTCGGTCGCGGTCGGGTCCGACTCCGCCGCCGCGGCGGGCGGAACCAGAGGAGAGCGCGCATGCGGAGGCATCGCGCGACCCGCTGCAGGTAGAACGGAGCCATGCGGGGCCAGCGGAGCCGCATCAGACGCCTCCCGGCGAATCCTCAGGCGGAGGCCGTCGGCTTCGATTTCGAACTCGGCGAACCCCTGCTCGCGTACCAGATCGAGAATCTGCTTCAGGCGCTCGATGTCCATTCAGTCACGGCTCGCCGACGGGCGGGCCTTCCAGCCGGCGACTCGTGTTGTCACAATTGCAGCAACTCCGTCGTCGTATCGGTCAGCAGTTCGACGCCATCAGTCGTGACGAGCACATCGTCCTCAATACGTACACCGCCCCAGCCCTCGAAATAGGCGCCGGGCTCAATCGTAAAGACCATCCCCGCCGCGACGGCCTCTCGTCCATCGTCGACGTCGGCCCGCGGCCGGGTGATCCGTGGATCCTCGTGCACTTCGATCCCCAGGCCATGCCCCGTGCCGTGACCGAACGCCTCCGCGAATCCCTCTTCGGCCAGCACTGACCGGGCAGCCGCATCGATCGCAAACCGCGACTGCCCGGGAGCTACGGCAGCCACGGCCGCGTCGTGCGCCCGACGAACCGCCGCGTACACCTGCCGGGCACGCGGGGACGGGGCCCCGAGCACCACGGTTCGCGTCAAGTCCACGCAGTATGAGTCGTGCACGCCGCCAAAGTCCAGCACGACGAGGTCGCCTTCGGTCAATGTTCGCTCGCTCGGCCGTGCATGCGGCAGTCCTGCGTTGGGCCCGCTGGCGACGATGCACTCGAATGCGCAGCGCTCGAACCCGGCGTCCCGGATGAGCCACTCAATCGCGCGAGCAACCTCGCGCTCGGTCCGGCCCGCGCGAACCTCCGCGAATGCTCGCTCGGCCACCGCG
>CAZCEL010000336.1:0-1797 GCA_964497175.1 uncultured Bifidobacteriaceae bacterium | reverse complement strand
CGGACAGGCGCCGTGCGGCCTCACGCAGCACGCTAATCTCGTACCCATCCTTGACGACGCGCGCGGCCTCCACGAGCCCCTCGGTCGGGAGCAACCGCAGGGCAACCGGCGTCTCACGCACCTTCGCCGACAGCCAGTTGTACCTGCTGACAACCAGGTGTGCCCCTTCGACGCCGATGCCAGCCGACGGCAGCGTCGTGAGGATACTCAGCAGGGCCGCGTCGTACGAACCCCCGACCGGCACGACCTCGAGATCGGAATTTGCCCGACCCACACGCTTCATCTCGGAGACCTCGGCCACGTACCGCGAATCAGTCAGAAACAGGAGACGCTCGCCCGTCATGACGAGGATCGCGGCGCTCCCGGTGAAGTTGGTGAGGTAGGTGATGTTGGCAAGAGACGTAACGACCAGCGCATTGAGCGACTGCTCGGCCAGCCCTGCTCGGACCCGCTGGCACCGACGGCGAAGAAGATCCGTGGGGGCGTGAGCCATGCAACCTCGCGAGCCTTCTCGCGGCTCACATGATTGCCCGAGCCGTGTCCTGACGCAAACCGGCGTCGTAGTCCGGTCCGAGAGCACCGCTCGGAGGCTTAGGGCCCGTCCGGGAATAAGTGCACCATTCTGGACGCCGACGCATCCCGCCGGGCTGCGTTGCTCGTCACTTACATACGCCCGGTCTGCGCGCTCCTCGCGCCTTGCCGGGCGGGCGCCTCGACGCCCAGAAGTGGTGCACTCATCCCCGGACGGGCCCTTACGGTGAGACCGTGACTTCGGCCGAGGTGGTTCCGCGCTGGCCTGCCTCGTCTACCACGGTGAGGATGACGGTATAGGTGCCTGCGACCGTCCAATCGTGCTCCTCTGTGATGCCGCGCCCGGTCGAGCCGTCGCCCCAGTTCCACAGGTAGTCGACCAGCACGTGGCCCGCACCCGGCCGCGACGCCTCGGCGGAGAAGTACACCTGAGACCCGGGCGAGGGCGCCCCAATCCCACCCGTGTTCACCTTGGGCTCGGTCGGCGAAAAGACAAATGAGGCCGTGGGCGGCGAGCCGGCCCCGACGGTGATCGGTTTGCTGGTCGAACCGGACGCGCCGTTGCTGTTGGTGACAGTCAGCGTCACGGTGTACGTCTGCTGGAGCGAGAAGGCATGCGATGCCGTCGGCGAGCTGGTGGTAACTCGGGCGCCGTCGCCGAAGTCCCAGCGGTAGCTCGTGATCGTTGCAGGTATGACCTGACATCCCGACGGAGTCGTCGGACCCGGGCAGCTCGCCGTGGCGTCGAACTGGACCGGCGACGCTGCGGCAGGCGATGACGGCGAGAACGTGAACTGCGCCGTCGGCGCCGACAGCGACACGACTCCGGCGGGCACGAGATGGATGTCGACCGTATGGGTCACGACGGTCGTGTATCCAGAGCTGACGGGCGTGGCGGTGATCTGGACGCACGGACCGGCGGCATCGGGACTTGTGACCGACGGTGCACATGTCGGAAGGCTCGAGCCGGCTGGCGCCGGTGGGGGGGCGGTGTACAGAGCCGTGGCTCGACCGTCGGGCCCTGTTGTAATCGTACGGGCGGACAGCGTCCCGTAGTCGGCCGGCGCGCCGGAGACCCTGATTTCGAGGCGGAACGTCACGCCGGAGCGGGGGCGGGCGGCGGCGTCCCGTGCCGTGACGGCTACGGTCGACTGTGACGCCCCGTCCTGCGTGATGCTGTCCGGTGTTGCCGTGAGCTGCACAGACAGTCCGAACTCGGACGGCCCGGCGAGGTTGGGGGGCGGGGTGTCCTGCACAGTGCAGGAC
>CAZCEL010000335.1:0-5833 GCA_964497175.1 uncultured Bifidobacteriaceae bacterium | reverse complement strand
GCGGATTCACCGCGTCGCCGTGGGCCTACAACGGGAAAGTGTTCGTGCTGAGCGAGGATGGCGACACGTTCGTCATTCAGGCCGGCCCCGAGTTCAAGCTGCTCGGAAAGAACTCGCTCAACGAAATGTCGCTGGCGACGCCCGCAGTGGCGCGAGGAAGCCTGTTCCTGCGCACGCAGTCCGCGCTCTACAGGATAGGAACGAAGGCCGGGCGATGAGACTCGCGCGGTCCGCCCGTGGCGCCTTCGTGGTGCTGTTGGTGTCCCTTCTTCTTGCAGCCTCGCGTGAGGTCGTTGGGCAGCAGCTGTCCTTCGTGCCGCTGGGCTCGATACGGGGCCCGGTCGACAGGATGAGAGCGCTGGGCCGGTTTGCCTACGTCGCGACCGACAGGACGCTGGCGATCTACGACCTCGTCAAGCCCGGCGCCCCGCGGGTCGGCGACTACACGTTCCCGGAGCAGATCTGGGGATTCCGTCTCGACGGGGCGCGAGCGTACGTCGCGGCCGGGCATTCGGGCCTCGGCATTCTCGACGTGTCGAACCCCGCCGCGCCACACCTGATGGCGTTGGTCAGGATGCCGGGTCAGGCCAAGAACGTCGCCGTCTCCGGCACCAGAGCGCTCGTCGCCAATCACATGTCTGGCGTGGACAGCGTCGACATCTCCAGCGCCACGAGGCCGGCGCTCCTGGGCTCGGCGTTCGTCGACGGGTACGCGCGCGACGTGGCGTCGCTTGGACCCGTGGGCGTCGCCGTCGACAATCCGTCAGGCGTATACGTGTTCGACCTGAAAGACGCCAGCACCGTCGAGCCTGTTACGACGCTGCAGACGGCGGCCGCGCCACAGCAGGTCGAAATGGCGGAGATCGGCGGAGCGCGGACAACGCTGCTCGCGGTGTTGGCCGGCAGCGAGCCGTACGACCCGCTGCGGGGTGCGCGCCCGCCCGGCGGGCAGCCACGTCCCGGTTCCGTTCAGGTGTTCGACGTGTCCGACCCGTCGCGCCCCGTGCTGGCCGCGACGGTTGCCACCTCAGGCGGTGGACGGCGCCTCGCAGTGCGGGGTTCGCTCGTGTACATCGCCGACGGCGCCGACGGGCTTCGCGTGCTGGATCTGACGACTTCGTCAAGCCCTATGGTCGTGGGTGTCTACAAGACGCCAGCTCCCGCGCGCGATGTCGCGGTGGCCGACGGTGTCGTGCTGCTCTACGTCAATGGCGCGCGCGAGGGAGCGCGCGCTCAAGAGGGGGGCGAGGTCCTCATTCTGTCGGAGCGCCGGTAGTCTATTTCTGGTCGCCGCCCGAGGATCTCGAGCCGGGTCACCTTGCCCGTCAACGTGACTGGCTTGTCCCGGTCGTACTGGGCGGCAAAGGAGTGGCGCCGCTCGTGGTGGGCACCATCAGGCCGAGGAGCACGCCTAGCAGGCCGCGCTGCCTCCACTTCATTGCTGATCCCTCACGACGCGGTCCGAAGGCGTGTGCCGCCCGCGCTACTTCTTATCGTCGTACGGCGCGCCCGTTCCAGAGGAACCGACAAACAGCTTCCGGCCGTCCGCCAGGACCACGCTGCCGCCGTTGGCGATGTCCGAGCCGTTCTTGGCGCGGTAGCCCTCCACGACAACCTCGGTACCCACCGGCAACGTATTCTTGTTCCAGCCCCGGCGCAGCAACTGATTCGGCGCCCCCATCTCGATCTTCCAGGCGACGAGCTTCCCGCTCGCCGAATCCCTGACATCGATGTACAGCCACGAATGCGGATTGATCCACTCCACCCGGGTGACCGCGCCCCGCAAGGTGACCGGCTTGTCGGCGTCGAATTCCGCCGAGAAGGCGTGATGGGCTGACACGGCCGCGCCGCACGACAGAAGAGCCAGCGTTACAACCGCCACGCGTGTTCCTTGCATCGGACTCCCCTTCCCTTTCTGCCTTTCTGCCTTTCTGCCTTTCTGCCTTTCTTCCCTTCTGCCCTTCTGCCTTTCTTCCTGCCCTATTTCTGTGTCGGATCGATGTCGACGCCGGTCGCCATCAGGATGCCGTCGCGGTTGCCCTCGTGGCACGCGTATTCGAAGATCTGATGATCAGATCGTCCCCGGACCATCGCGTCGAAGGCAACGGTGAAGGGCCGCGTGAACGCCTTCGGATCGTGGATGGTGGCCTGGTAGTTGATGATGTGTCCGTCCACGGGCGTGAAGCGCTCGACGACCCGCAGCTCGGGGCTGTGAACGATCCCGTGGCCGCTCGTGGCCGAACTCGACGGTTGCCCCTCGCCGATGGCGCCGTGCCCCAGCACCCAGGTGTCGTCGTTGAAATTGGTGGTCTCGACGACCAGCGTGTTGCCCTCCCAGCGCCCACGCGAGTCGCCCATCGGCAGGCGGATCCGCGCGTCGAGGTGCGGGCGGCCGTCAAGCGGAATGATGCGCGTCATGTGGTTCCACTCGTACACGATCACCACGTAGCCGGGCTTCTGGAGGATCTGGTACGAGTTGTAATACACGGGCGTATTGGCCCGCGGCACGCCCGCCTGCAGACACCGGACGCGCGGATCGAGGTGCTCGGCCTTGTCCTGGTTCTCGTAGATCAGCTTGCGCCGCTCGGCCACCCACGGCTGCATGGGAATCTTGCCGTCGGGCGGATCGATCACCATGGGCTTGGTGCTCGGCTTGATCTGAGCCCGGCTGCTGTCCTTCTCGGCCGCCTCTCTCGCCCCGAAGTCGGTGGGTCCAATCGTGCGGCCCGGAGCCGTGCGCTGCGGCGGCCGCCACGGAGCGCCGATCGGAGCCTCGGCAGGCTGCCCGATCCAGCCTGGCTCGTACATGCCCGAGATGTCAGGCTGGCCGTCTGGCGTGCGAGGCGGCACGTAGGGCTGCGCAGACGACTGCGCCAACGCGAGCGCAGGGGCCAGCAGCACCGTGGCGGCGATTGCCACCATCGCGATCCGGTTGCCCACTGAACGGTTCACGTCACACCTCCTGCCTTTCTGCCTTCGCCAGGGGTTGATCACTTGCCCAGCGTCCGCTTCCAGAAAAAGCTCACGCAGTCGTAGTCGAGCAGCTGCAGGCCAGGCTCCAACCGCCGGTAGAGGATCATGCTCATCTTCCACGGGCGCGTAAACACCTTGGGATCCTCCAGCGTGACCTCGTACTGGATGTGATTGGGGCCCGCTGGCGTGTACCGCTCGATGACGTGCAGGTCCGTGCTGTGGAAGTTACCTGCCTTGTCGAGCCATGTCTTGTCCGTCAGGTTATTGGTGGACACGACGAGCGTGTCGCCTTCCCACCTGCCGCGGGAGTCGCCCATCCAGAATTCCAGCGCCTCGACGTGCGCACTCCCGTCGGTGTAGATGATCCGCCGCGCGTGGGCGATTTCGAAGGCCATGACGACGTACTTCGGCGTCTGGATGATCTCGAAGGGCAGCGGCACGTAGGTCACGCGCGGAACGCCGGGCAGGTAGCACTTCGACAGCGGATCCGCCGTGGCGCGGCGCGCGTAGTTTTCCTTGCGTTTCTCGAGCGCCCACGGCTGATACGGAATCGTTCCCCCCTCGACGACACCTTGCCCGCCCGGAACCCCTTCCTCGGGGGAATGGGCCTCGATGTCCCAGTGCGCCGAGTTGATCACCTGCCAGATCCCGTTCAGGTCCGGCTTCCCGTCGGGGGTCCGCGGTCCCTGGGAGCGTGCGCCCGTCGCCGGCTGGGCTGCGGCGCTCGTCACGGCGAGCCAGACGAGGATCAGCGGCGTGGCCACTCGCGCCGCCGGAACGACCCTCCGAACCCTCATCAGCTTGGCTCCCTTCTGTCGTGCACGGCAGCACATATCATAGGCTTCATCCGGGCGCCTGCCAACTGCGCAGGCCGGCGGAATCGCCGCGAGTACGGGGAGATGAGGGGTGTAGAATCAGCCGCACCATGGCTCACCTGACCCGACGGGAATGGCACGTGCTCGCGCTGTCGGGTTTCCTCGCTGGCGCCCCGCGGCTCGCTGCTTCTGGGCAGGCCCGGCGGCGCGAATCGCGATACGGCGGCGTCCTGATCGGCGTCCAGAGCTACAGCTTTCGCGACCGCGATCTCGACGGCCTGATTGCAGCACTGACCAATCTCGGGCTGACGAGCTGCGAGCTCTGGGAAGGGCACGTCGAACCGCGCGAGCTGATGGGTCCGGCCAAGCGCGACGAAATGCGCCGCTGGCGCCTGACGGTGCCGCTCGACCACTTCCGGTCCATTCGAGGGCGCCTCGAGGGCGCCGGCATCGATCTCAACTCCTACAACCTCAGCTTCAAGGATGACTTTACGGACGCGGAAATCGAGCGCGGTTTTCTCATGGCCGGCGCGCTCGGTGTGAGCGTCATCACGGCATCGGCACAGATTAACAGCGTGCCGCGCATTGCCCGTACGGCGGCCCGGCACGGGCTGTCGGTCGCCATGCACAACCATTCGCGCGTCGACCCCAACGAATTCTCGAGTCCGGACGATTTCGCCAAAGCGCTGGCGCAGGGAGACGGACGGTCGATCGCGGTCAACCTCGACATCGGCCACTTCACGGCGGCCGGCCACGACGCGGTCGCGTATCTGCGCGCCCATCACGACCGGATCGCTACCATCCACCTGAAGGACCGCCGCCGCCAGCAGGGGCCCAACGTCCCGTGGGGCGAGGGCGACACGCCGATTCGAGACGTCTTGATCATGCTGCGAGAGGAGCGGTGGGCGATTCCGGCCAACATCGAGTACGAATACCGCGGGGACGACACGATCGCCGAGGTCCGCCGCTGCCTCGACTACTGCCGGAAGGCTCTCGAAGGGTAGAAGGCGCGGTGCCGCGAACAGCGATCGTCGCCGCCTGCGGCGCCGCACTCATCGTCATGAGCGCATCGACGAGGCCGGCCGGTGCAAGGGCCCAGAACACGCTGACACGAGACGAATCGGCTACCGGCTGGATGTCGCTCTTCGACGGCGCCAGCCTGGAGCGATGGCGGGGATTCAAGAAAGGCGGCATCCCCGAAGGCTGGCGGGCCCTCGACGGCACGTTGGCGCGAGTGCAGCCGGCCGGGGACATCGTCACAGTCGAGACGTTCGCCGATTTCGACCTGGTGTTCGACTGGAAGGTGGGAACGGGCGGGAACAGCGGCGTGTTCTTTCGCGTCACCGAAGAAGCCGACCTCGTGTGGCACTCGGGACCGGAGTACCAGATCCTGGACAATGCAGGGCATCGTGACGGCAAGGACGCGTTGACCGCAGCGGGCAGCAACTATGCCCTGCACGCGCCTCTCAGGGACCTCACGGCGCCGGTCGGCGAGTGGAACACCGCGCGGCTCCTCGTTCGCGGATCGCACGTCGAACACTGGATGAACGGCGTCAAGCTGCTCGAGTACGAGATTGGGAGTGCCGACTGGGAGCGGCGCGTGAAGGCCAGCAAGTTCTCGTCCCTTCCCCGCTACGGACGCGAGCCGCGCGGTCACATCGCCCTTCAGGATCACGGCGATCCGGTCGCCTACCGGAACCTGAAGATCCGCCGCCTGGACGCTCGCTGAGGCGGACCTCCACGCGGTCGAGCTTCGTGCCGTGCCCCGACCGACGCCGCCAGGCGTCCTGGCGCTACGCTCAACCTGCGGCGAACGTCTCCAACACTTGACCGCGACGAACCAGCATCCGGTTGCGACGAGCCAGGGAGATCCTCGTGACGAGCCAGGAGACGAATGGCTGGAGCCGCACTCGTTTCTCGCTACTGAAACGCTCGGCACGCGCGTCCCGAGCGCGAGGACATGGGTGAGGCCGTTCATCGAACTCGAGATCGGTCCTGGATCTCGTTGCCGAAGTACGGAAGCTGCGGGATCGAAACGGCCACGC
>CAZCEL010000334.1:0-5845 GCA_964497175.1 uncultured Bifidobacteriaceae bacterium | reverse complement strand
TTTGAGCGGGGAGATGAACATCTGCGGCGCCTGGTCGAGGACGCCCGGACGGAACGGAGCAACGCGTCCGATTCCAGCACGATCTCGTCGAGCGCTTCCCAAACGTCTCGGTGGTGGATTTTCAGGAGATCCTGGTCACGGTCCGCGACGTCATGTCGAAGGTGACGCTGGCGATCTCGGTAGTTGGCGGCCTGGTCCTGTTCAGCGGTGCGTTGATCCTCATCGGCGCGGTCGCGATGACGAAGTTCCAGCGCATCTACGAGGCGGCCGTGTTCAAGACCCTCGGCGCCACCACCCGCACGGTGGCCAAGATGCTGCTCGTCGAGTACGGCGTCCTCGGCCTGCTGGCCGGCGCTGTGGGGTCGCTCGGCGCTGTCGCGTTGACCTGGGGTATCAGCCGATTCGCGCTCGACATCCCATGGCGGCTCGTTGCCGGCGAGCATCTAGGCGGCGTGGTCGCGACAGCCGTCCTGGTCGCCGCCATCGGCGTGCTCTCAAGCCTCGACGTCCTCAAGAACAAGCCGCTCTCGACCCTTCGCGCCGAGTAGGCATGGTCCGGTCCTGGCTCGAGCGTCAATTTGCGCTCTCGGCACACGGCACGAGCGTCGGACGGGAGACGCTCGCGGGGGCGACCACGTTCCTGACGATGGCCTACATCATCTTCGTCCAGCCGGCTGTGCTGAGTGCTGCGGGGATGGACCAGGGCGCCGTCATGGCCGCCACCTGCCTCGCGACGGCACTGGCGACGTCGCTCATGGGGCTGATGGCGAACTATCCGATCGCTGTTGCGCCGGCCATGGGCCACAACTTCTTCTTCGCCTACACCGTCGTCGTCGGGATGAAGGTGTCGTGGCAGGTCGCGCTGGGTGCGGTGGCGATTGCCGGCGTGGCGTTCGTGCTGACGGCGGGCATCGGGCTGAGGGAACGGCTGATTCTCTCCATTCCCGATTCATTGAAGCACGCGATTGCCGCGGGCATCGGGCTGCTCATCGCGCGCATCGGCCTCGAATGGGCGGGCCTCATCGTGGCGGACCCCGCGACGATGGTGACGCTCGGCGACCTGCGGAGCGGCCCTGTGCTCCTCGCAACGGGCGGCCTTGCGCTCACCGCGGCGCTCATGGCGCGCCAGGTGCCAGGGGCGCTGTTCTGGGGCGTCCTGGGGACCGCCGCGGTCGGGCTGCCTCTCGGAATCGTGCAGTATCACGGCGCGCTCGGCGCGCCCCCGTCGATTGCGCCGACGCTGCTTCGCCTCGATCTCGTGGGGGCGCTCACTCCGTCGATGCTTCCGGTCGTGCTCGTGTTCCTGTTTCTGGCGCTGTTCGACTCGGTCGGCACGCTCATCGGTGTCGGTGAGCAGGCCGGTCTGATGCGGAACGGCACGCTGCCGAGGGCGAGACAGGCGCTTCTTGCCGACGCGCTCGGAACCGTCGCCGGCGCCGTGCTCGGCACATCCACCGTGACGGCGTACATCGAGAGCGGGGCAGGCGTCGCCGCGGGCGGGCGCACCGGGCTGGCCAGTCTTGTGGTCGCCTTTCTCTTCCTGTGTTCGCTCTTCGCCTTTCCGCTGGTGCAGACGATTGGCGGCGGCTACCGCGTGGGAGAGGCGACACTGTATCCGGTCATTGCCGCCCCGCTCATTCTGGTGGGCACGATGATGATAGGTGGCCTCAAACGCGTGGACTGGAACGATCCGACGGAAGCCATCCCGGCCTTCCTGACAACGATCGTGATGCCGCTCGCGGCGAGCGTCACCGAAGGCGTGGCGTTCGGGTCGATCGCGTTTGTCGTACTCAAGCTTGCGTCCGGCCGCGGTCGCCAGGCGCCGGGGCTGCTGTACGTGTTTGCCGCGTTGTTCGTGGCCCGCTACGCGTTTCTGCAACGCTGACGTCAAACGGCAGGCACGCGCTGACCCACGCCCGCCGCGGAGGCATCCGGGCCGCGAGGCCTCATGCTATGATCCAGTGTTCCACGGGCCCAAAGAGCCGGCGCCGTGCACAGAGTCGCAGGACGCAATGAACGTACAGGCCTACAAAGACGCGTTGCTCAGGAAGCGGGGCGAGATTTTCGGCACGGGAGGGATCAAGCCGCTCCAGGCTTCCATGGAAAACAACACGCGCCAAGGAGACATGGCCGATCAGGCGAGCGGCAACAACGAGGTGCACATTCAGCTCAAGCTGAAGCAGACCGACGCCAAGATCCTTCAAGCCATCGAAGAGGCACTGGTGCGGATCGACAAGGGCACCTACGGTGTGTGCCGCGACTGCGGCGAGCCCATCGCCGAGGCCAGACTGAACGCGATTCCGTGGACCCGCGTGTGCATCACATGCAAGGAAAAGCAGAGCGCGTGAGCGATCTGCTGGCGCTCCTTCAGGACTTCTACGTCGACAAACTGACACAGCTGCTGCGCCACGAGGATCATGCGCGGCGCGCGTCCCAGTACGACATCAACAATACGTACCAGCACATCATCAACCGCGAGGAGACGCAGCTCTCCTGGATCCGCGCGGCGATCGTCGACCTCGGCGGCCGGGTGGGCGCAAGCCCCGAGGCGCTGTCTGCCCCGCCGGGCGCCGCCGCGTCGCAGGACGATGAGCTCGAGCGGGACGCCCGCGAGGCCCAGGCGTTTGTCGATCGGTGGCGCGACAGGGTCGGCGCGATGAGCAACGCCCGCCATCGGGGCATGCTGCGCGTCATCCTCGGGGAGACGATGGAGCAGAAGCGGTTCTACGATCAGGCGCTCGAGGGACAGCTCGACCTGCTCGGCCGTCGAACCGACCAGGTGGGGCCGCGCGTAGGTCGGGTGCTGCCGTCACGATGGGTCGAGTGATTCCGGTTCCACGGTGGTCACTGCTGCGATCGCGATTGGATCGAATCTCGGCCCACGGCTCGAGCACCTGCGGGTTGCGGTCGAGCGCTTGAGCCTGGTGCTCGGCGACTTGCGCGTGTCGCGCTTCTCGGAGACCGCTCCCCACGATGTGCCTGCGCCGCAGCCGTGCTTCCTCAACGGCGCGGCGGTCGGTACGACGACCCTGCCGGCACGCCAGCTTCTGCATGAACTCATGGCCATCGAGCGCGAGCGTGGCCGCGAACGGCCGTATAGGGGCGCGCCGCGCACCCTCGATCTCGACCTCGTGCTGTTTGGGGGGGAAGTAATCGTCGAGTCCGATCTGATCGTGCCCCATCCAAGGTTCCGCAGGCGGCTGTTCGTGCTCGAGCCGCTCAGCGAGATCGCGCCGGGCCTGACCGATCCGGTGACGGGCCGGACGGTGGCCGAACTGCTGGCGCAGTTGCGGCAAGAGACCTCAACGCCTCCCCGGTAAGACGCTGGACCGTCCACTCGTCCATAGGCCTGGCTCCCAGGCCGCGATAGAAGCCGAGCGCCTGCTCGTTCCAATCGAGCACCGCCCACTCCATGCGGCCGCAGTTCTTCTCAACGGCGACCCGCGCCAGATGGGCCAGCAGTCGGCGGCCCAGCCCACGTCCGCGAAACATCGGCCGGACGTACAGATCCTCGAGGTAGAGCCCGGGACGGCCAACGAAAGTGGAGAAACTGAAGAAGTAGAGGGCGAACCCGGCCGGCTCCGCGTTCGCGTACCCGATGACCGCATGAGCGGAGGGGTCTCGACCGAAGAGAGCCGCCCGGATGTCCGCCTCAGTCGCGATCACCTCGTGCGCGAGCCGCTCGTACTCGGCCAGCTCCGTGACGAACGTGAGAACGAGCGCTGTGTCGCCTTCTTGTGCGGGCGCGACGTGGAGCGCCAACTCGGCACTGTCCTTCGCCACCAGGAATCCCTCCGTGCGCCGCCGTGTCACAGGACCTCGTGAGAAGTCCGTGCGCCTCAGGCTGCTGTTTCCGGCTGGGGCAGCGCCTGCAGCTCGGCCTCGGCGTGGCGCCGCTCCGAGACCGCCCGATCGGACACGATCTGCCCGTCGCGGCAGGCAATGGCGCGCGTCCCGTACTCGGCGATGTCGTGTTCGTGCGTGATGAGCAGGACCGTGATGCCCCGCTCCCGGTTCAGCCGCTGAAAGATGCCCATGACCTCGATGCTGGTGCGTGAATCGAGGTTGCCGGTCGGCTCGTCCGCCAGCAGGATCGACGGGTTCGTGATGAGGGCCCTGGCAATCGCGACCCTCTGCTGCTGGCCGCCCGAGAGCTGGTTCGGCCGGTGGTCTGCGCGGTCCCCCAGTCCCACCGCGGCGAGCGCCTCGATCGCCATCTTGTGGCGCTCTGACGCCCGCGACCGGCCCCCGCGGTAGAGCAGCGGAAGCTCCACGTTGTCGAGGGCCGTTGTGCGCGAGAGGAGGTTGAAGCCCTGAAAGACAAATCCGATCCGCTTGTTCCTGACCTCCGCCAGCTGATCCTTCGACATTCTCGACACGTCCTGGCCCTCGAGCACATAGCTTCCCGATGTCGGTCGATCGAGGCAGCCGAGGATGTGCATCAGCGTGCTCTTGCCCGAGCCCGAAGGCCCCGTGACCGCGAGGAATTCTCCGCGGCGCACATCAAGCGACACGCCCCGCAGGGCGCGAACCTGCACCTCGCCGACGACGTACGTCTTGACGAGGTCTCTGACGGCAATGACGACCGGACGGTCGGTCATTCGAAGCGCAGGGCGTCGATGGGATCCAGCCGCGCCGCCTTCTGCGCAGGATAGAAGCCGAAGAAGACACCCGTGGCGGCCGCGAATCCGAAGGCCATGGCGACGGCGTTGGGCGGCACCTGGGCGGGCCAGGACATCCACCGTGACATGCCTTCGGCCAGACTGAAGCCCAGGGCTATCCCGACGCCGCCGCCGATGAGGCTGAGCGAGATGGCCTCGACGAGGAACTGGAGCAGCACGTCCCGCCCTTTGGCGCCGATGGCCATCCGCAGCCCGATCTCCCGCGTTCGCTCGGTCACCGATACGAGCATGATGTTCATGATGCCGATCCCGCCGACGATGAGCGAGACCCCAGCGATGCCGGCGAGCAGCGTCGTCATCGTCCCCATCGCCTGCGTGCGGATATCAGCCATCTCCTCGAGGGTGCGCACCATGAAGTCGTCGTCCTCGCCAGGGATGATCTTGTGGCGGTTGCGGAGCAGGATGGCGATGGCGTCGGCGACCTTGCTGGTCTCGGTTGCGGACGCCGCGGAAACGGTGACGTTGTGAATGAACGTGATGCCCAGCAGCTTCTTGTGCACGGTCGTGTACGGGACGAAGATCTGGTCGTCCATGTCCTCGCCCATCGCCTGCTGCCCCTTCGAGGCCAGGACCCCAACGACTCGAAACGGCTGGTTGCGGACACGGATGACCTGACCGACCGGATCGGCGTCCTTGCCGAAGAGCTGGTCGACCACCGTGGCGCCAAGCACGGCCACCTTGGCCGCGCCGCTGACGTCCTGCGGCCCGAAGAACGCGCCCGTCCGCATCGGCCAGGCGCGGATGAGCGGCAGGTCGATGTCGGTCCCCTGGATACGCGTGTACCAGTTCTGGTTGCCCGCTACGACCTGCGCCCGCGTCTGTGCGCCGGCTGCCAGGTACTGGATACCAGCCACGTCCGTGCGGATAGCCTCGGCGTCCTCGGCGGTCAACGAGCTCGCGGCCCCCGATCCCATGCGTACGCCGCCGGAAGTGAAATTCCCGGCGTTGACCGTGATCATGTTGGTACCGGCGCCCTTGATCTGATCCTCGATGACGGAGGTCGCTCCGTTTCCCATCGCGACCAGCGTGATCACGGCTGACACGCCGATGATCATGCCGAGCATGGTGAGGCCGGTTCGAAGCTTGTTGCGGCCCAGCGCCTTGAACGCGATCCGGAAGGTCATCACGGGCGACATGTCACACCTCTCCGTGCAGGACGAGAC
>CAZCEL010000333.1:0-5863 GCA_964497175.1 uncultured Bifidobacteriaceae bacterium | reverse complement strand
GGATGGAGCAGCATGCCGACCTCCACCTCCGCCGTGACCTCCTCGCCCACCGAGTGGAGGTGCGTGCCGAGCGTGAACTTGTGGCCGGCCTTCAACAGGATGCCGGAGTCTTCAGGGTAGATTTCCGGGGCCTTACCCGATGCGTACTCGACGATGAACTGCCCGCCGTCGATCACGCCATCGTCGCCGCCGGTGGCCGCGTCTTCTCCCGCGACCATGTTCGTGATGGCATGGTGCAGGACCCGGCGCGAGGCGTCGGTGACGGGCCTCGTCTGAATCGCCTTGATGTACCGGTCCTCGGTCAGGACGAGCGGCGCCGTCAGAGTCGGGAAGATGTCGGGACCGGTCGCGGGCACGGTATGCGCCGGAAACCGCACGACGAGATCCGGCTTGCCGATCAACCACTCCGAGCCGTCGGCGAACTGGCGCGGTGGTGGCATGTCGGCCGGGTTCCCGCGCGGCGCGCCGGCGTCCACCCACGCGACGATCGTGGCGATCTCCTCATCGCTCAACGAGGGATCGTTCTTGAACTTCTGGATGCCGACGTGCCGGTCGATGTGCCACGGCGGCATCTCGCGTGCCGCCACGCGCGTCTTGATCGACCGCGCCCACGGCCGAGCGTCCTCGTAGGTCATGAGCGACATGGGCGCCGACTGCCCCGGTCGGTGGCAGGTCACGCAAGATCGTTGCAGGATGGGCGCGACATCCCTGGCAAACGTGGCAGACCGCGCACCCGTCGTGCGCACCTGAGCCCCGGCCGATACGGGTAGCATGACGATGACCGCGATTGCACCAGCAAGAAGCCTCATTGCCGACCTCTCAATCCTGGCCGTTGACTGGAGACGGAACGTCTCGCTACGCCATCCACGTGGACCCATTCTATACCGGTACCGGACTGCCCGCGTCGGGTCGACGTTCGACGTGTAGAACGATTCCCGCGGTGGGCGGCGCACAGCGGGTTTCCTGGCTTCGAGGCGGTCATGGCCCACGGAGACCACTCTGGTCATCCGGAGAGGATGGGCTGGCCGCCGAGCGCATCGCCGCGATCACGGCTGTTGCGCAGCGGCCCTGGCAGCCTTAGGATTACGGAATCGACGCGGGCCGCCGTGCGGCGTGTGTTGACGAGGGACGAATCAGATGGCGAACCTGGCGAGAAACATGATTGCGGTGGCGCTTGCGGCAGCGAGCGCCACCGCCTTGGGGCTCACGTTCAGATCGACCGCCGTGGAGGCCGACGCGCAGGCCCCACGAGCAGCACAGCGACGAGCAGAGCTGAACGGCATCTGGCAGGCGGTCGGCGCGGCGCATTGGGACATCGAGCCGCATGCCGCATATGCCGGCCCACTCTGGCAGCTCGGAGCAATCGGCGCGGCAGCCGGGGGTCTTGGCATCGTCGAAGGGGGGAGCATTCCATATCAGCCTTGGGCGGCGGCCAAGAGGCAGGAGAATTTCAAGAACCGTCGAACGGACGATCCTGAAGCCAAGTGCTATCTGCCCGGGGTGCCTCGTGGGGCGTACATGCCCTATCCGTTCCAGATTGTTCAGGGGACCGACAAGATACTGATCTCCTACGAGTACGCGGCCGCCAGTCGCATCATTCATATGGGGAAGGTCCCCGAGAGTCCCGTCGATACGTGGATGGGGCATTCGGTTGGTCGCTACGAGGGAAACGCGCTCGTCGTCGATGTGACGGCATTCAACGGTCAGACGTGGCTCGATCGAGCGGGCAATTTCCATAGCGAGGCGCTGCATGTGGTGGAACGCTACACCCCGATGACCAGAGACCACCTTCAGTACGAAGCCACCATCGAGGATCCCAAGGTGTTCACGCGCCCGTGGAAGATCAGTTTGCCGTTGTACCGACGAATGGAGAGGGACGTTCAACTCCTGGAATTCCGGTGCGTGGAGTTTTCTGAAGAGTTGCTGTACGGACATCTGCGAAAGCAGCCCAAGGGCTGAAGGCGAGGGCGTGTCCGACACGCGGAGGCGCGAGGCGGAAAGCGGCTGAGAATCGCGAGCGGGAACCCCCATCGGCCAGGTTTGCGTAGGTGGGAACCGAGGAGATGTGAACAATGAGGGCTCGATATCTGCCGTTCACAGTTGGGCTCGTACTTGTTCTGGGCGCTGCATCGCCCATGTCCGTTCCAGTCAGTGGTCAGGCGGGCACCGGGACGCGGACCAGGACCGACTTCAAGGTGCCGCGCACTCCCTGGGGGCATCCAGACTTACAGGGCACATGGACGAGCGACAGCGTCGCCGGCGTTCCGGTGGAACGACCCAAGGAGCGCCTGACCGCCGAGGACATTGCCAGGGCCGAACGAAGCCGCAAGCTGGATCAGCAGGCCGATCCGGAACGCGGCGCCAACGTCGTGTGGGAAGAACGGAAGCTCGCGCGCACCGTCCCGCGACCTCCTGCGCTGGTCGTCGATCCGGCCGACGGACGCGTTCCAGTGACATCCGAGATGCAGAAGCTGGTGGACGATTGGGGCCCGACACACTATGGCATTGGCATTACGTCGTGGGAGGATCTCGACCTGTGGGATCGCTGCATCACGAAGGGTTTCCCCACCGTCATGATTCCAATGGGTTACAGCAATCTCTATGAGATCATCCAGACGCGCGATCATGTCGCTATCGTCTACGAAGTCATCCACGACGCTCGAATCATCCCGCTTGATGGGCGCCCGCGGATCGACCCGACCATCCGGCAATACTGGGGCGACTCACGAGGGCGGTGGGAGGGCGACACGCTGGTCGTCGAGGTGACCAATTTCAGCGACAAGACATTCGGGACGCAGCAGCCTGCGGGGGCCTATCGGGGGGGCGGCAAGGACCTGCGCGTGGTCGAGCGTTTCAGGCGAGTCAGCAACGACGTGCTCGAGTACTCGGCGACGCTCACCGATCCGAGGGCGTTCACCAAGCCGTGGACGCTGTTTGTTCCGCTGGTGCGCGATGACAGCCAGCTGTACGAATACGCCTGTCACGAAGGGAACTACGGTTTGAGGAACATTCTTTCGGCTGCCTTCGGTGGGCCCACCGGCGCCAAGAAATAGTCGGAGGTGCACATGCGCTATCGCTTGCTCGCGACTGTCGGTGCGCTGGGAGCCAGTGTGACGGTCGTCGTGGTCACGGTGGTGTCCGTGGCCGGTCAGGCTTCGGGCTGGACGCCACCGCGCACGCCGTGGGGGGACCCCGATCTGCAGGGAATCTGGACGACCGAGACCACAAGCACCCCCATGGAGCGTCCGGAGCGATTTGGAACACGGGAGTTCTATACCGACGCGGAAGTGGCGGCGTTGGAGAAGGAAGCCATGGCTCGGTACGAGAGGGCCGTCGCGGAGGCGGATCCGGCCGGGCCCAGAAGCCGCGCCGATATCGCACGGACGAAAGGCACGTTCGAGGAGGGGATCTTTGGGGCGGAGTACAACAATGTATGGATGGAGCAGCCCAGGAAACCCGACCCCCTGCGGTGGCGACGCACGTCACTGGTCGTGGATCCGCCCGACGGCCGAATCCCGCCGGTGACTCCCGAGGCGATCACACGGCTGGAGGCGAGAGACGAGGCGCGCAAGGGACGCGGCGAAGCCGACAACTGGGAAGACCGCAATCTGAACGAGCGCTGCATGACGCCGCAGGCGGCGACGGGGCTTGGTGGGACCTTCAGGATCCTGCAGGCGCCCGGGTGGGTCGCGATCCTTCCCGACGGGCTCCAATACGCCAGGCTCATTCCCCTCGACCGACGGCCGCAGGTCTCCTCGAAAATCCGCGGGTGGTTCGGGAGGCCGCGTGGCCGGTGGGAGGGCGATACCCTGGTCGTCGAGATCAACCACTTCACCGACAAGCTCGATGGCGGCCCGGTCCTGGCGTCCCGCCGGCCCTTCCAAGTGGGCTACCTGGGATCGGGCGAGACGTTGCGCCGTGTCGAGCGGTATCGCCGTCTCGGTCCCGATCAGCTCGAGTATGGCCTGACAACCGACGATCCGAAGGTCTTTGTGACGTCGTACACCGTGCTTCGGCCCATGATCCTGCAGAACGACTTCATGATGCTGCAGTCGGGGTGCCATGAGGGAAACTACGGGATGCCGAATCTGCTGCGTGCCGCGCGCGCCGACGAGCAGGGTGCGATGAGAGCTGCCCGAGAAGAAGCGGCGGCACGCCGGCCCGAGCTCGAGGCGATGAAGAAGAAGACGGAAGAGTGGTTGAAGCAGAACGGCCGATGATGTCGGCCCAGCGTTTGGCAGGTCGGGCGCATCTGACCTCGGGATCACCGGCACGAACGAGCTGAGTGGCCGACGTCAAGGGAGGGTTGTGCTATGTGTATGAAGCTGGGTGGTGTCGCCGCTCTATTCGGACTGCTGCTCGCGGCTGCGCCGACACGAGCGCACCATGCGTTTTCAGCCGAGTTCGACGCGAGCAAGCCCGTGAAGCTGAGAGGCACCGTCACCAAGATGGAATGGATCAACCCCCACTCCTGGATCCACATCGACGTGAAGCAGCCCGACGGGAAGGTGCAGAGCTGGATGATCGAGGGGGGCGCGCCGAACGCGCTGCTCCGGCGCGGCTTTTCCAAGAACTCGCTGCCTCCCGGCGTCGAAATCTTTGTCGACGGCTATCAGGCCAAGGACGGCTCGACACGGGCGAACGGACGCGATATCACGTTCCCTGACGGCAAGAAGCTGTTCGTCGGGTCCTCGGGAACGGGTGCGCCGCTCGACGGTCGAGATCCGGGCGAGAAGAAATAGGCGTCGGGAGTTCCGTCGATGTACAAGCAGCCCGCCCGGCTGGTCATCGTGCTGGCCGTCGTTGCTGTCGCGGCCGCCCTGTTCCTGCTGGCAGGCCCGATGCGGGGCGGAGGTCAGACCGAACTGCCTCGCACCGAGGACGGCAGACCCGACTTGAATGGAATCTGGCAAACCATCGGCACGGCGAACTGGGATCTCGAGGACCATTCCGCCCGGGCGGGAGCGGTGGTTGCCCTCGGCGCCGTGGGAGCCGTTCCGGCGGGCAGGAGCGTCGTCGAAGGCAACGAGATTCCGTACCAGCAGTGGGCTGCGGCCAGGAAGAAGGAGAACGCGGCGAACTGGCTGACGCGCGACCCGGAAATCCAGTGCCATCTGCCGGGTGTCCCGCGCGTCATGTATTTGCCGTTCCCGCTGCAGATTGTGCAGAGCCCGACCTTCATTCTGATGGCGTCGGAGTATGTGGGAGCGACGCGCTCGATTCACATGGGACAGGCCGAGCCTCCTCCCATTGATACCTTCATGGGGCATTCCGTGGGGCGCTGGGAAGGTGACACGCTGATCATCGAATCGAACGCCTTCAACGACCTGACGTGGTTCGATCGCGCCGGCAACTTCCACAGCGAGGCGTTGCGGGTGGTCGAACGGATCACGCCGCTCAGCCGCGACGCCCTCGGCTACGAGGCAACGATCGAGGACGGCAAGGTATTCACGCGCCCATGGAAGATCAGCCTGCCGCTGTATCGCCGGCTCGAAAAGGATCCCGAGATCCTGGAATTCAACTGCGTCGAGTTCGTCGAGGAGACGCTGTGGGGCCATCTGCGCAAGAGGGGGAGTGAGTGAGGGATGAAAGCCGACCGTGCCAGCGCGGTGCTCTGGATCCTGCTGGTGGCAGGCGGGCAGCTGATGGCGCAGCAGGGCGGACAGGATCACGGCGGCACGTATGCGGAGACCGACATCGCGTACGGCGCACAGCTCTACGCGGGGCAGTGCAGCTCCTGTCACGGGCCGAATGGAGATTCGGTCGCCGGTGTCGACCTGCGGAGCGGACGATTCCGAAACGCCTCGACCGATCAACCTGTCTCTTATACACATCTCCGAGCCCACGAGACTAGGCATGATCT
>CAZCEL010000332.1:0-5909 GCA_964497175.1 uncultured Bifidobacteriaceae bacterium | reverse complement strand
AGGGTTTATGGCCGCGACGATCCGGCATCTGTATCAGACCATGCGCGACACGGAGAGCTTGGGAACGGTTCGCGTGAAGGTGGACGGGCGAGGCAGCCAAAAAGACAACTATCGCGTTGAGATCGAGGACTTCAGGCCGCAGGAGTTGTCTGCGGCTGAACGCCAGCAGCTGCCTTGCCAGTCCCGCGGCCCGATCCACGGTCTGCCGAACTTCCACGAGGTCCGCGTACCTCGGATCCCTTTTGTTCAGGCCGGCCAGTATGAACTCGACCGTCCCCAGGATCACCGTCAGCAGATTGTTGAAATCGTGGGCGATGCCGCCCGCCAGTCGCCCGATGCTCTCCATCCTCTGGCTTTGTCGCAGCTCGTTTTCGAGTTGCCGGCGCTCGGTGACGTCGCGGGCCACGCCCTGGTATCCGATGATACGGCCCAGGGGGTCGCCAACAGGCTCGACCCGATCCTCCATCCAGCGGTAGGTCCCGTCGGCGGCCCGAACGCGGTACAAGCGCGTCCCGGGAGCCTTCCCGGACAGGATTGCGGCAGTGGACTGCGCAAGGGCCGGCAGGTCGTCGGGGTGGATCAAGCTCACCCACAGTCCCGCATCGCGGATGAATTCCTCGGGCTCGTGGCCGGTCAGGTCCCTGGCGCGGCGACTCACGAACTGCACCGCGCCCCTCAACGGGTCGTCCCCAAGCACCACCTTGTAGAAGATCTCCGAGGCCGACTCCACCAACAGCCGGTACTTCTCTTCGCTCTCCCGCAGTCTGTCTTCCAGGCGCTTGCGCTCGGTCAGATCGCGCGCGGCTGCCGCGACGAGGAAGCCTTCCCCCGAGTCGATCGGGCTGAGGCTGATGTCGACCGGAAACTCGCTCCCATCCTTGCGCAAGGCACGCAGGTCCGTCAGGGCCGCTCCCATCCTGCGCGGGACGGGACTCTGCAGGTAACGGAGCCGCAGCGCCCGGTGGTCCGACTCGTACGAACGCGGCATCAGCGCTTCCACGGGCTGGCCGACGAGTTCCTCCCGCGGCCAGCCGAACATCTGCTCGGCTTGGCGGTTCACGAGCGTGATGATGCCCTGCCGGTCTGTCATCACCGTCGCGTCCGGGGCGAATTCGAACAGATTCTGGAACTGCCGTTCGCTCCTGCGGAGTTGCGCCGTGCGCTCGGCGACCTGCTCCTCGAGACCCTCTTCCAGCGCACGCCGCTCGGCCTCGACGCGCGACATCACACCCGCATTGCGCCAGAGCACGACGGCGATCACGAGAGAAGCGGCGACGACGAAGATCGCCCCGCCGAGGGCCGGACCGTAGAACCCGCGCCCCTGTGCCCAGGCGCCGACCCACGCGAGCGCGAACAGCGTGACAACAGTCTGGGGAAACAACCGCCGGATGCTCCGGGGTCCAAGTCCCGGCCCGGCGGCGGCTTGCATCAGGCCCTGAGATCTCCGGGCCCGCAGGCCGCCACTCGCAAGCGCGAAAAAGAGCAACGCCGTCGGAAGAGCCACCGAGGCGTAGGGAGCAAAGCTCCTGAGCTCGGGGCGTCCGGCCGAGTACACGTCGTCGAGCAGCAGTATCACGACCAGCCCCGCGACGGTCGCGAACAGGCCCTGGGCCACACCTGGTCGCCGTTCGAAGTGCAGGAAGGTCAGGCCGATCCCGAGCAGCACGAGACCAAGGGCCGTCACGGCTGCCATCCGGCCGGGCGCACCCTGTTCGCCTGGCTGCAGCGCATGCTCGTGCAGCAGACGGTCGATGCCGAGGTCAATATGCCAGACGTGCTCGGCCAGCGTCGCCGCAGCAATCAGCGCCGAGAACAGCGCACACCCCAGTCCCAGCCGGCGCTGCGCGTCCCGCGTCGTCGGCCGTGGCGCCACCGGCAGCGCCCAGAGCGAGGCTCCGGTCAGGATGAAGGCGAGTGCGGTGTTCGGCTTCGTCGACGGCCAGCCCGGCAGCAGGGTCGTGAGCGGCCCGACGTCCAGCCACCATCCGGCAAGAACGGCGAGCGCCGCCATCGCAGCGCCAGCACCTACCAGTCGGTGGCCGCCATCCAGTCGCCAGCGAGCAGACGCCACAGTGCGATTCCAGGACGGTCGGTGGATTTTGCTAGGGCTATTGTGAGCCTTCGGCTGTTGCGCGGTGCGTATTATAGCTGTGCAGCGAACCGCTTCGAGCGATCTCCGCGAACGTCTCGACCATGTCGCGGCGTCTCCAGCCGCGGGTGACGTGCGATCGGAGCACCTCCACCGCCTCGTCGATCGGGCGCGGCCGCTGATACGGGCGCTCGGATGTCAGCGCCTCGTAGACATCGACCAGCCCCATGATCTGTGCCAGGACCGGAATCTGATCGCCCTGCAGGCCGTCGGGATACCCGGAGCCGTCGAGTCGCTCGTGATGGGACCGCACGATGGGCCGGACCGCCTGCATCGATCGCAGGTTGCCGCACAGATTGTCTCCGATGATGGTGTGCGACTTGATGAGCTCGATCTCGTCGGGCTCGAGCGGACCCCTTCTGTGCAGCACCGGATCGGGAATGGCCAGCATGCCGATGTCGTGGAGGAACCCTCCGCGGTGAAGGGCCTGCAGGTCCGCGTCGCCGAGATGCAGCGCCCGACCGAGGCTCGTGGCGTAGTTGGCCATGCGGTGGCAGTGACCCGAGGTGTAACCGTCCCTGCTCTCGATCATCGTGGCCAGGGTCATGATGATGGACGCCGCCGGGTCGAGGTCGTCCGTGTACTGCTTCACCCTGGCGACCGAGCAGACGCGCGCCAGGAGCTGGTGCAAATCGACCGGCTTGCTCAGGAAATCGTCGCCGCCGGCCTGTATGCCGGCGATGCGGTGCTCGCGGGCGCTCAGCGCCGTGACGAAGATGACGGGCGTGAGACGCGTCGCCGCAGCCGCCTTCAGCCGGCGACAGACCTCGAAGCCATCGAGGCCGGGCACGCTCACATCGAGCAGCACGACGTCGGGCGCGGTTCTGGCCACCGCCTCGAGGGCCGATGGGCCGTCGACGGCGACGTCGACAATATAGTCTTGTGCGGTCAGTACCCGACGGA
This sequence comes from uncultured Bifidobacteriaceae bacterium, assembly GCA_964497175.1. Lineage (GTDB taxonomy): Bacteria > Acidobacteriota > Vicinamibacteria > Vicinamibacterales > CAVVIG01 > CAZCEL01. The sequence continues at coordinate 2,857 of CAZCEL010000332.1, read as the reverse complement.
AGAACGACCGGACGCCCTCGTCGTCGTCCACCACGAGCACGACGGGCCGCCGGTGTGGGGCCGGGGCCGAAGGCGCCTGGTCGAGGGCTTCCACCTCAGGGAACTTCACCATGTTGGTGTATCGGCAGGTGGCGCGACAGGGAGTAGCCCCGCCGGCGCGATCCGGTATTTGGCCTTCGGCCTCGGGTCGATACGAAGGAGAGATGCCACAGGTCGACCGGCCGGGGAGCGTGCGGCTTCCGTCAGCGGTCACGGCCCAGTTGTCCGTCATAGCAGTGGTTTCCCTGGCCGGCGCGAGCGTCCGGTGGGTTCTGCTGCCGCTGTTTGGAGGGCTGTCTGGCGAGGTGGCAACCCTGGCGGACATCGCGCTGCTCTCCAGCATCAGCGCTCCGCTGCTGTGGTGGCTGGTCATTCGGCCGTTTCGCGCCGCCTCGCGACAGTACGCGGTCCAGTTCGAGCAGATGCTCGAAAACGCGCCGGACGGTGTGATCGGCGTAGATTCGGAGGGCCGTATCGCCTTCGTCAACAAGCACGCGTCGACCCTTTTCGGCTACTCGACGGGTGAACTGCTGGGGCAGTCGGTCGAGTTGCTGGTGCCCGAACGTTTCGCGGCTGCACACGCCGGACATCGACAGCATTACCAGAAAGCCCCCCACTCGCGACGAATGGGCGCCAACCTCAGGTTGACGGGACGCCGGCGGGACGGCACGGAGTTCCCCGTAGACATCGCTCTCGGCGCCGTGCCGAACGGGTCGGTCCCACTGACGCTCGCCTTTGTCCGGGACAACTCCGACCAGCGCTCCGTGTGGGACGAGCTCCGCGCCGCCAAGAGCCAGATCGAGCGCGAGCTAGGAGAGCGCCAGCTGTTCAGGGAAATGACGGAGCTGATCCAGACGGCCCGCACGCGCGACGAGGTGCGGCTGGTCCTGAGCCTGCACCTGGAGCGGCTGTTTCCGGCGATGGACGGCGCGGTCTTTCTGTTCAGCCCGTCTCGGGACGTCGTGGAGACGCTGGTCAGCTGGGGGTCTGGCGCCATCACCGACGATCAGTTTTCTGTGGACGAGTGCTGGGCCCTGCGGCTCGGCAGGCCGTACGGGATGAGTGGCGCGCGCGACACGATTCCCTGCCAGCATGTGAGCGGCAACATCGGCGCGTACCTGTGTATCCCGATGCTGGCGGACGCTGAAACCCTGGGCGTGTTCCATGTGCGCGCGACGGCGGAGAGGGACGAGGGCGAGCCACGCGACCACCAGATCGCCGGCCGCCTGACCGAGGATCAGCGACAGCGGGCGCTCATGGTGACCGAACGCCTGTCGCTCGCTCTTGCCAATCTGCGACTGCGCGAGACGCTCAGGAACCAGTCGATCCGGGATCCCTTGACCGGCGTCTTCAACCGGCGCTACATGGAAGAGTCCCTCGCACGCGAGATCAATCGGGCGACGCGCCACCACAGCCCCGTCAGCGTGGTGATGCTGGATCTCGACGATTTCAAGCGCCTGAATGACGCGTTCGGCCATGATGTGGGTGACGAGGTTCTGTGCACCTTCGCCCGGTTCCTGGCGACGCACGTGCGAGCCGAAGACATCGTCTGTCGCTACGGAGGCGAGGAGTTCGCGCTGATTCTGCCGGGGGCCACACCCGAGGTGGCGGCCTCACGCGCCGACGGGCTCCGCCGCGAGTGCACGTCGCTGACGGTGGATAATCACCTTGGCGGATTCGTGTCGACGACCTTCTCGGCCGGTGTGGCCGCATTTCCCGTGGACGGGTCACGGGTCGACGAGCTGCTGAAAGCCGCCGACGGCGCGGTCTATCGAGCGAAGTCGGAAGGACGCGATCGAGTGGTCACCGCGCGGGCCGTGGCCACCGAGAACCCCGCAGTGTAGACCAGCCCCGGCGCCGCCGAGGCGTTCAGGCGGAGCTGCGCCGGCCTGACAGGTCGGCGAGCACCGCCAGGGCCGCGTGCCCCGCCTTGTGCACCTCCACGAGGTCGGCATGCTTCGCGTCGGCCTCCGGCGTGCGCTCGAGCAACAGATCGCAGAACCCGACAATGATGGTCAGGTAGTTGCGCAGCTCGTGCAGCGGCGCATGAAAGACGTGCCCGTCTCGAGCCTCTGGCGTCACGGTGCGGCTCCTCTCTGGAACAGCCTCATCATGTGGGCGCACAAAAGGCGTCGACGAGATCGCGACGGCGCCAGCCCCGCGCCGCCTCGCGGCGGAGCTCCTCGTACGCGCGCTCGACGGGGAACGACTGCTTGTACGGCCGCGGCGTCGTCAACGCGTCGAACACGTCGACGACGGCGATGATCTGTGCCAGGAGCGGAATCGCGTCGCCGCGCAGCCCGTCGGGATAGCCGCTGCCGTCGAGCCGTTCGTGGTGGCTGCGCACGATCGGCCGGACGTCGCGCAGCGCGCGAAGCTCGCCGCACAGGCGCTCGCCGATGACGGTGTGTTGCTTCAGCAGGTCGAACTCGGCTGGCGTCAGGCGGCCGGGCTTGAGCAGGACAGCGTCGGGGATTCCGACCTTGCCGACGTCGTGCAGGAACCCGCCGCGCCGGAGGGCCGTGAGGTCGGACTGCGGAAGTCCCAGGCGGGCGCCCAGCGTTGTGGAATACGAGGCGAGGCGTTGGCAGTGGCCGTCGGTGCAGGGGTCGCGCGCCTCAATCGTCAACGCCAGGCTGATGATGACCGACTCGGCCGAATCCAGATCGTCGGTGTAGCGTTTCAGGCGGATGAGCGAGCGGACGCGCGCCCGCAACTCGTGAGGACTGAACGGCTTGCTCAGGAAGTCGTCGGCGCCCGCCTCGATGCCGCGTACCTTGTCGTCGGTTCCCCGAAGCGCCGTGACGAGCACGACAGG
>CAZCEL010000331.1:4786-5936 GCA_964497175.1 uncultured Bifidobacteriaceae bacterium | reverse complement strand
GCGGCCGTCGTCTTCATTGGTGTGTGGGCGGGCGGGCGGCCCGCCGATCCGTCGTCACGGTCGGCTGAGCGGAAGCGTCTGGTCGCGCGTCGCGAGAAGCTCTTTCAGGACCTCTTGCGCCTCGAGCGCGACCACCAGCGCGGTCGGGTGGAGGAGCCCCGCTACGCCGGGCGCCGGGATCAACTCGTCACGGCGCTCGAGGAGGTCTACAGCGCGCTCGACGATGAGACCGGGCCCGATCCGGCGGACCGCACGGGCCTCGCGGCGTGAGCGTCGACTTCGATCGGGTCGAGTTGCGCGCGGTGTCGCGGCACTTCGGCCGGCGACGGGCCGTGTCGCGAGTCTCGCTGGCGGTGGGTCGCGGCGAGGTACTGGGCCTGCTCGGCCCCAACGGCGCGGGCAAGTCGACGCTGCTCGCGATGATCGCCACGCTGGTGGCGCCGAGCGAGGGCACGATCGCCTACGGGGCGGCGACGCCCGTCGCCGAGGGCGCCGAGATTCGCCGGCGAATCGGTCTGCTCGCGCACGAACTGCACCTGTATCCGGAGCTGACTGCCCGCCAGAACCTGAGCTTTTTCGCGCGGCTGTACGGGCTCGCGCCCGACTCGGTGGTCCCCTCCGCTCTCGAGAACGCCGAGCTGGCGGAGCGGGGAGACGACATGGTGGCCGCGTTCTCCAGAGGCATGCGGCAGCGGCTGGCACTTGAACGCGCGCTCTTGCATCGGCCCGGGCTTCTGCTCCTCGACGAACCGTTCACCGGCCTCGATGATCGAGCCGTCACGCTCGTGGCGCGGCGGATCGCGCGCCTTGCAGGCGAGGGGAACATCGTGGTGCTGGCCACCCACGACCTCGACCTGGCTGACGGTCTCGTGACACGGGTGGCGATCGTGCGGAGCGGGAAGCTCGTGCTGGACGAGCCGGCCGCGACAGGCCTGCGCGAACGCTACCGGGCCGCGGTGGGCTCGCACTGAACGGGATGACGTTTCTCTCTGTTGCCCTGCTCGTGCTGAAGAAGGACGTCACGATCGAGCTGAAGAGTTACGAGATCGTGTCGACCACGCTGTTTTTCGCGGCGTCGTGCGTGCTGATCTTTTCGTTTGCGTTCGTCAGAGAAGGGCAGCCCGTGCAGGACGCGGCCGCGGGCATCCTG
>CAZCEL010000331.1:0-4776 GCA_964497175.1 uncultured Bifidobacteriaceae bacterium | reverse complement strand
GGCATCCTGTGGATCGCAGTGGCCTTTTCCGGCACGCTGGCGCTGGGCCGCGCCTTCGAGCGCGAGCGGTACGGCGAGACGCTGAAGGCGCTGCTCCTGGCGCCGGCGCCCAGGCCCGCGATCTATCTGGGCAAACTGCTCGGGATCACGGCGCTCATGGCGCTGACCGAGCTCCTGCTGGTGCCGATGATCGCGTTTCTCTTCAATGCGGCCCTCTTCGAGCGCCCGCTGATGATCCTTGCGCTGCTCGGCCTCGGCACCGTCGGGTATGCCGCCGTGGGCACGCTGTTTGCCGCGATGCTCGTTCGCACGCGCACCCGCGACGTCATGCTGCCGATCCTGTTGTATCCCATCACCATTCCGGTCATTATTGCTGGCGTTCGCGGCACGTCCTCGCTGCTAGCCTCGCCGCCCGACGAGCCGATGGCCACGCTCTGGATCGCGATGCTCGCGTTCTTCGACGTGGTGTTCGTGACCCTGGCACTGTGGACGTTCGAGCCGCTGATGACGGAGTAAGCGATGTACCGACTCTTTGCTCCCCTCGCAGTTGTCGCCGCCGCCATGTTTGCGTACGCCCCCATCGCCATTGCGAACGTGCGCTACGAGTCGACGATGCTGCTCGTTCAGAAGATCTTCTACTTTCACTTTCCGACCTGGATGGTGGTGTTCGCAGCTGTTGGCGTCTGCGGAGTGGCCAGCCTCGTGTACCTGTTCCGTGCGTCGGCGAAGGCGGACCGTCTGGCAGCCGCCTCCGCAGAGCTCATCGTGATTTTCGGGGCCTTCGGCCTCGTCAGCGGATCGTTCTGGGCGCGCAAGGCCTGGAACGTGTGGTGGGACTGGAACGCCCGCCTCACGACCGCCGCCGTGGTGGAGCTGGTGTTTCTCGCCTATCTGCTGCTCCGGAAGTACGGAGGGCCAGGGTCCGAGAAGCTCGCGGCAGGCATGGGGATCTTTGGCGCCGCGACGGCACCGTTTCTGTACAAGTCCGTCGACTGGTGGCGCACGCTCCATCCGACCACAAGCGTGGTGTCGACGCTCCCTGGGGACATGTGGATGGTGGCGCTGTTCTGCACCGGCGCGTTCCTCGTGCTCTTCGCGATGCTCCTGGCGGCGCGCGTCCGTCTGGAGGATCTTCGCGCCAATCTCGATCGCCTCTACCTCGCAGCTGAGGATTAAGTGTCCATGGCCCGCATGCTCCTAACCGCGCTGTTGTCGTTCGCATTGACCTCGGGTGCTCGCGCGGTCCAGCCGCCCACACCGGCGCAGGAAGGCTTCATCCCGCTCAGCGAGCTGCCTCCCGGGGAGCAGCTCCCGGCGGCGCCATTTCTCGTCGGGTCGTACGCGTTCTTTCTCGTCTTGATGATGTTCTACCTCTGGACGATCTGGCGGCGGATCTCTAAGGTCGAGACCGAGATGAAAGCGCTCGAGCGCCGCGCCGGAGTTCCGCCACGGTGACGGCCGGTCACTTCATCTTCATTCCTGCCGTGCTGCTCGCCGGTCTCGTCATCGGGTGGATCCTGGGATCGCGTGCCGCCAGGGACGCCTACGCGGCAGAGCTGCGACGGCGCGAGGAACGCGACGAGCGCCGGCGGCGATCGCCCGCGCCAGGCTCCTCGGCGGGCTCGTCGTGAGCGTCGTGGTCAGCGGCCGACAGCCAGGCGCCTCGCCAACATCTCCGGCAGACCCGCTTTCAGCACTTTTTCGCGAGTGACGTCCAACGGATACGCGACGCGGACCAGCTCGATGCGCCTGGAGGCCGTGTCCACGATCGCGTAGGCCGCGCGCGGATCGCCGTCCCGGGGCTGGCCGACGGCGCCGGGATTGACGAGGTACTTCACGCCGTCGCGCAGCAGCAGCTCGGTCCTGCCGCCGCCGGCCAGCCTGGTGATTTCCAGCACGCCGTTGGACAGCTGAAAGGCGACGCCGAAATGCGTGTGCCCGTACAGGCACAGCGGCGCGGCGGCCGTGTTGATCGCGCGAAGGGCCTCGAATTCGTCGACGATGTACGCATCTTCGTCAAACGGCGAACCGTGGCAGATCTCGACCAGCTCGTCCACTGCGCAGGGCCCTTCAGGCAGCGCCGCCAGCCACTGGCGGTGGTCCGGTGTAAGCGTGTCGAGCGTCCAGCGAGCCGCGGCACGGGCGATCGCGTGAAAGCCCTGGGCCTGGTCCATGCCCAAGGCAATCTTGTCGTGGTTCCCCCGGACCATGGCCAGTGGCCTGAGTCCCTTGACCCGCTCGACAACGGCGTCCGGATCGGGGCCGTATCCCACGATATCGCCAAGCACGAGGGTCTGTTCGTACCCGCGTGCACTGGCGTCGGCGAGACACGCCTCGAGCGCCTCGAGATTGGCGTGAATGTCGGTGATGACCAGGTAGCGCATGCGAGTCCGACCCTAGGCAGCCAGCCAGTCCGCCAGCTCGTCGACGAGGGCCTCGACGCCAAGCCTTCCGGCATCGACGCGGTAGTGCGCCCGCTCGTACGCCGCCCGGCGAAGGGCGTAGAGCCGCTCGAAGTCGGCGCGATCGGCCGCCAGCGGTCGACGGCCGTCCGCCGGCACACGATCGATCAGTCGGTCGAACGGCACATCGAGCCACACGGCGGCTCCATCGCGCAGGATGACGGCCCGGTTCTCGGGGTCCACGAACGTACCGCCGCCGGTCGCCACGACCGCATGGCGTATCGGCAGCTGGTCAAGAAGCACGGCCCGTTCCACCGCACGGAAATACGCCTCGCCGTGCTTCGCGAACAGGGCAGCCACCGTCTGCCGCTCGCGCCTTTCGATGAGCTCGTCGATGTCGACCGAGCGCCAGTCGAGTCGTTTCGCCAGCGCGCGCGCGAGCGTCGTCTTGCCCGCTCCCATGAAACCCACGACATACACCTTGTCCGTTCTCACCGAACGAGCCGGTCGAGCGTTTCGAAGAAGCCTGGATACGAGATGCCGACCGAGTCTGCGCCCTCGATGCGGGACGGCGTCTGGACGCCGAGGGCGGCAATGGCGAAGGCCATGGCCATCCGATGATCGCCGCACGCGTCGGCGACGCGCCGTCCGCTCGTGCAGCGTCCGCGGACCTGGAAGCCGTCGGGCCGCTCGTCGGCGGCGATCCCCATGGCGCGAAACCCGTCAACCAGCGTCTTGATGCGGTCGCTCTCCTTGACACGCAGCTCGCCGGCGCCCCGCACCGTGACGGAGCCGCCGTGGGCGGCAAGGGCGGCAATCGCCGGCAGCTCGTCGATCACGCCCGGCACCTCGTCGGGCCCGATGTCGACCTCACCCGAGCCCTCGCCGAGAACCGTGATGGTGCCCTGTGGCTCGCCGGCCTCCACGCCGGTCTGGTGCACCTCGACACGAGCGCCGAAGCGGCGGAGAATGTCGATCAGGCCAGTGCGTGTCGGGTTGAGACCGACCTCGTCGATCGTCACTTCGGAGCCTGGAAGCGACGCCGCGGCCGTCATCCAGAAGGCGGCTGACGAGAAATCGCCGGGCACGGACACCTCCCGCGGAGCGCCTTGCTGCCCGCCCGCCACCGAGACCGTGAGATCGTGTGCATCCACGTGAAACTGGAAGGCCTCGAGAGCCCGCTCGGTATGATCACGCGTCCGCGTCGCCTCGGTGAAGGAGGTGGTGCCGTCGGCGTACAGGGCCGCCAGCAGCACGGCGCTCTTGACCTGTGCGCTTGGGACAGGAGCCCGGTAATCGACCGATCGCAACGTTGTTCCCTGAATGGTCAGCGGCGCATGCCCGTCCACCGACTCGATGCGCGCGCCCATCATCGACAGCGGTTCGATGACACGACGCATGGGCCGCCGAGACAGCGACGCGTCGCCCACGAGCTGCGATTGAAACGACTGTGCGGCCAGGACACCCGTCAGCATCCGCATGGTCGTTCCGGAATTACCCGCGTCGAGCGGCCTGTCGGCCGAACGGAACTGGCGCAGCCCTCGTCCCAGTACAATGATGCGCGCCCCGTGGTCGAGAAGCTCGACCCCCAGCTGGGCGAGGCAGCCCAGAGTCGACCGGCAGTCTGCTCCAGGGGCATAATTGTCGATGGTCGACGTTCCGGGCACCAGCGCCGCCAAGAGCGCGTATCGGTGCGAGATCGACTTGTCGCCCGGCACACGGAGCCGCCCGTGGACGCGATTGGCCGGGACAATCGTGGCGGAAGGAGACGGCATCCGCTGGATCTTACGCCAGTCGGCTTGACATGTCCGAAGGGATCGGGTGGTAATCAGATGCGACGATGGGAACGGGCCACCGGTTGAACATTCGCCTGGAGTTCACCAGCCGCTTCGAGATGCTCGATTTCGTCCAGGTCGTCAGCGACCACGTCGGCCGCGGCATCGGGCTCGACGACGACGCGGTCCACTGGGTCGGGGTGGCCATTCGCGAGTCGGTGATCAACGCCATCAAGCATGGCAATCAGAACGACGTCGCCAAACGGGTGGTCGTGGAATTCCTGGCCCATTCGGCTGATGTCCCCGAGCTCACCATTCTCGTGCGCGACCAGGGCGAGGGCTTCGACGCCGAGGAACTGGCCGACCCCCTGGCTCCGGAGAACCTCCTCAAGTCGAGCGGCCGCGGGATCTTTCTGATCAGAAACTTCATGGACCACGTGCATCTGCAGCGCGCGCCCGAGGGTGGCATGGAGATTCGCATGACGAAGCGGGCCCAGGCGCCGCCCGATGCAGACGCCCGCCCTCCCGCGCCCTGATCGATGCGTCACGACCCGTTGCTGCTGACGACGGCAATCGAGGCCGTCGTGCGCGCCGGCGAT
>CAZCEL010000330.1:0-5938 GCA_964497175.1 uncultured Bifidobacteriaceae bacterium | reverse complement strand
GGACTACGTGGCGGAGGGGATGCTGTACGCACGACTGCTCCTCAGCCCGTTCCCGCATGCCCGTGTCGTCCGCATCGACGCGAGCGCGGCGCTGGCGATGCCGGGCGTGAAGGCGATTCTCACCCCCGACGAGATCCCCGGCCCTGCCGACATTGTCACCGACCTCGGCCAGAGGATTCCTGCCAACACGAAGGGCGAGAAGGCGCTGACCGCCGAGCCGTTGTATCAGGGAGACCCTGTGCTGGCCGTCGCGGCGGTGGACGAGTGGACAGCCGCGGAAGCCATTGAGCGGATCCAGATCGATTGGGAGCCGTTGCCGTTCAATGTCGATCCGCTGGATTCGCTCCGCCCCGGAACCGCGACCGCGAGGGTCGAAGGCAACGTGTGGATGCTGCCGGCGGCGACGCCTGGTGCACCGCCGCCGAGGCCCGACGTACAGACGCTCAAGTGGACCGAGCAGGACTTCGCGGAGGCGACCGATGGTCGTCTTCCGATGGGGAAGGCGCCCGACGAGTGGTCGTACGGCGACCTCGACGAGGGTTTCAAGAGCGCCGCGCTCGTGCTCGACGAGACCTTTGTGACGTCCAACAATCTCCATCAGACGCTCGAGCCGCGAACGGCGATGGCGTACTGGCAGAACGGCAAGCTGTACATGCACTGCTCCACGCAGAGCACCGTGCAGACCGTCGGCGCCATTGCGCGCTGGCTGCGGATCGAGCCCACCGACGTGGTGCTCGTCGGCGCCTACTGCGGAGGGGGTTTTGGGAGCAAGGCCACCGGCAACGTGACGAACATCATCCCCGCGCTGCTGGCGAAGAAGACGAACGCGCCCGTCCAGTTGAGGATCACTCGCGAGGACGAGCATTTCCTCGGCGGCATCCGTCCGGGCATGCATGGCCGGCTGAAGGCCGGCTTCTCGAAGGACGGCCGCCTGCTGGCGCTCGACATGTTCGTCATCTGTGAGAACGGCGCCTACGAGCAGCAGGGCGACGGGGGTATGGCCGGCAGAATCGTGTCGCTGCTGTACCAGCCGGTGGCCATGAAGTGGAGTGGCGTGACGGTGCTGACGAACACCCCGCCGCGGCGCGCGCAGAGCCAGCCGGGCGGCATGCAGGGCATCATGCTGATGGAGCCGATTCTCTCGAAGGCGGCGAGGAAGCTCAATCTCGACCAGGTAGCCATTCGGAAGATCAACGCTCCCGAAGGCAAGGCGCCGACCGGCCCGGCCAATGCTCGCGGCCAGCGCGCGTACGCCACGAGCGCGTTCGTCAAGGAAGCGCTCGACCGCGGTGCGGATCTGTTCAAGTGGGAGGCGCGAAAGGCGCAGACCGGGAGGGGCCGGGGCTCGAAGGTCCGCGGCGTCGGTGTCGCCGTCAGCGCGTTCGTTGCCGGCTCGACGGGGTTCGACGCGCTGTTCATCATCAAGCCCGACGGTCGTCTGGACATCCGGACGGGCGTCGGCAACCTCGGAACCGAGTCGATGTCCGACTCGCACCGCGTGATCGCCGACATGCTGGGCGTGTCGTGGGACGTGTGCGACGTCACGTGGGGCAACACCGCGTCGAACCTCCCATGGAGCTGCGTCTCAGGAGGCAGCCAGACGCTTCACGCGCACACGAGGGCGGCACACGCGGCGGCCAGCGACGGGGTCAGGAAGCTGCAGGAAATTGCCGCCCGGACCCTCGGGGGCAGACCGGAGAGTTACACGGTTGCCAACGGCCGCGTGTCCGGCGGCGGCCGCAGCCTCACGCTCGCACAGGCCGCGCAGAAGGCCATCGAGCTCGGTGGCAGGTACGACGGCCACGAGCTTCCCGCCAACATCAATGCCGTCACGAAACGCTCCGCGACCGCGCTCGCGGGTCAGGGCCTGATGGGCGTGGCGCGCGACGAGTACAAGCGCGACGGCATCACCCACTCCTATGTGGCAGGCTTCGCGGAGGTCGAGGTCGACCTCGAGACCGGGAAGTATCGCATCCTCGACTATCTGGCTGTCGGCGACGTCGGCACGGTCATCCATCCTCGCAGTCTGGGGGGCCAGCTGCTCGGCCGATCGATGCTGGGCATCGGCCACACGATCGGCCAGAAGACGGTGTACGACCAGCACTACGGCGTGCCGCTCGCCAACCGTTTCTACGAGAACCGCCCGCCGACGATTCTCGACGCCCCGCAGACGATGCAGTGGGATGCGCTGAACATTCCCGATCCGGAGACGCCGGTTGGCGCCCGCGGCATCGGCGAACCGCCGGTGGCGGCGGGCGCCTGCGCAGTGCTCAATGCCCTGTCGGACGCGCTGGGCGACGATGCCTTCCGCCGCGCGCCGGTGATGCTCGACGGCATCCTGATGGCGCTCGAACACGGGAGGCCGCTGGAGGAGCCGCTGACGGCGCACGTATAGCGCGTCAGGTCCGGCTGAAGCCGGATGCCTTTGTGATGACCTTCGGCACCGGATCCGCTCGGCGTGCGCCTGTCGCATCGGTGCTGATGGGTGCCGCGCTCCTGGGCGTGGGATGCAGCGCCGCTCCCTCGCCGCGTCCCCCTGACACGCTCGTCTGGCATCAGGTGGGAACCTGGTCAGGACGCGGAAACGCACAGACGGAATCCTTTGTCAGCGACACCGGCTCGATCCGCGTCAGATGGGAGACCCGCAACGAAGACCGGAAGGATGCCGGGACCCTGCGATTGACGCTGCAGAGCGCCGTCAGTGGACGCCCCCTCGCCGTCGCGGTGGACGCGCGCGGCGTGGGGCGCGGTGAATCGATCGTTCCCGAGAATCCCCGGCCGGTTTACATCCTCATCGAGTCGGCCAACCTCGACTGGTCGTTTGCGGTCGACGAAGGCCTGGTCGGCGCAGGCTCCTGATCTCGCTCTACTTGAACACCGCTGCCAGCGCGGTCCGCACGATATCCTCGTCCTGCTGGGCCGTGGCGCCGCTGGCGCCTACCGCGCCCACGGTGCGCCCGTTTCTGACAATCGGCAGCGCACCTTGAAAGAACCGGAACCGCCCGCCGGTTCGCTCGTTGAGACCCTGCAGCACGGGCGAGGTGGCGCGCGGCGCCAGCGTGGCGCTCGGCTGGCCAAAGAGTGCCGCCACCATGGCCTTGCCGATGGCCGTATCCGCAGTCGCAGGCCCCGCTCCCGACAGGCGGGCGATGGCGATCAGGTCGCCCCTGGCGTCGACGACGGCGATGCTGAGGCGCAGGTTTTGGGCGGTCGCTTCCTTGTGGGCGGCATCGATCAGGGCGAGGGCGTCCTTCAACCCGACGCCAAGCGTTTGCGCTTGCAGTCCCACCCCGATCGCCGCCGAGATGAGCATCGCGAAGCACAGAGCTGTTGCATTCTTCATCGCGTCCTCCCGCGGTCAGGGCTGATCGCCGTCGGAACGCTGCAGAAGGGCCAGGCCGGCCCTGGCGGCGTCTTCGTCCTGTTGCGCGGTGGCGCCGCTGCAGCCGATGGCGCCGATGAGCTGTTTCGCGCGCATGACCGGGAGGGCTCCCTGAATCGGGTACAGGCGGCCCTGCGCGGCGGTGTTGAGGTTGGAGAAAAACGGTGACGCGCCGAACTGCGCCATGGCGCCGCTCGGCTGGCCGAACATGGCCGATACCTGCGCCTTTCCGCGCGCGACATCGGTTGTGAAGAAGCGTGCCCCATCCATGCGCGCGACGGCGATCAGGTCGCCGCGCGAGTCGACCACCGCACAGCTGAGCACGACGCCGATCTTCGCCGCCGCGGCGCGCGTCGCCTCCAGCGCCTTGAGTGCCTCGGCCATCGTCGGACCGGGTGGTACCACAGGTGGCGCCGGAGGCTGTTGAGCCGCCAGCGGGACCGCCGCGACGAGTGCAGCGCACAAGACGATCGACAAGCCTCCACTTCTGGACATGGCGTTCCTCCCTGCTTGCTGCCGTGACGTGATTCGCCGTCGCTGACACATGATCAGACTACTGCCACCTTCACACAGTGGATTGGCGGCAGCGAGTCGAAGAGACAGCTCCAATCTTCTCCGCCGTTCCGCCCGATCCAGAGCTGGCCGGTGGTCGTGCCGAAGTAGAGCGCCGGCGATTTGAGCTCATCGATATCCATGGCGTCGCGCAGAATCGTGAAGAAGCTCGACTTTCGCGGCAGCCCGCGGGCGAGACGAGACCACGAGCCGCCGGCATTCTCGCTCCGCCAGATGGCGGGGGCGCCGCCGGGACACGTGCGCGTCTGCGGTTCGAGGGGCGCCACGTAGACCGCGTCGGCGTCATGAGGGTGGACGACGATTGGGAAGCCGAAGTCGGAGGGGAGGCCTTTGGCGATCGAGGTCCACGTGTGGCCGTGGTCGTCGCTCCGCAGCACGCCGATGTCCGGGCGCCGCCCGCCGGGGCCGTCCCACTCGCCCCAGCCCCCGTGGTTCTGCATGTACAGGCGACCGGGCGCATCCTTGTGGCCTACGATCTTGTGCACGCACTGGCCGAACTCGGGGTAGGGATCGGGCGAGAAGCCGGCGCCGACGCCCGTGTTCGCCGCCGTAAACGTCACCCCGCCGTCTTCGCTCAGGTAATGGCCTCCCGTCGAGATGCCGAGGTGCACGCGATTGCCGTCGCGCAGGATGGTGTGCATGCACAGCCCGCCAGCGCCCGGCTGCCACTTCCGGGCGTGGTCGTGGTTGCTGATGCCGGGCACCATCTCCCAGGAGTCGCCCCCGTCGTCGCTGTGGAAGAGCGCGGCGGGCTCGACGCCGCACCAGAGCTCCTTCCGGCCGCTGCCGGCTTGGAGCGACCAGATGTTCGCAAGCGCCCGGCCGTCGTCCTTGGGGAATGCCGGCGCCGATTTGGTTGCCTTGAACGTCTTGCCGAGGTCGGTCGACACGAGGACCTTCATGCCGAAGAACGGGTTGCAGCTCGACGCGTACAGACGCGGCTTGCCGCGGAGATCGATGAGCGTCGCGTTGACGGGCGCGCCACCGCCGAAAGGCCCCTGCAGCGCGAAGCTCTGCCTGGTCCTGGACGCTGTGGCAACGAACGCGCCCTTCTTGGTTCCGATGGTGAGTACTACTCGATCCGGCATGCTCAGCCTCCAGAGACTGCGGGCAGAATCGTAATGACGTCGCCGCTTGACAACGTTGTGTCCAGCCCCTCGCGGTCCCGCATATGCGAAGTGTTCACGAACACGTTCACGTGGCGTCGCACCGCGCCCGTTTCGTCGCAGACGCTTCGGTACAACGACGGATGGCTCCGCTCGATCTGCTCGAGAGCCGCGCGCACCGTCGGGGCCGACAGGCACAGCTCCGCAGCGCCTCCGCAATACGCGCGCAGCGGGCCGGGCACATAGATCGTAATGGACACGGCCGCCTGATGTTCTACCGAAGGCAGCACCAAGTCAACCTTGGATACGGGTCAGCGGGCGCGGCGCCTGTTGGAGGAGCCGTCGGGCGGACGGGGGCTTCACCGAAAAAACCAGTTGCGACCTGACGGACCGGGCGTAACATGTCCCATCTGATCTTTCGTGTGTGATCTTTTCTTGTCGAGGTACAGCCATGGCCATCTCACGACGGGACGCGATCTCGATTTCCGGTTCGACGCTGGCTGGATTGTCCCTGGGCGTGTTGAAGCCGGAGGTTCTGCAGGCCCAGGCCCAGAAGCCAGCCGAACCCTGGCCCGACCGGCTCGTCGAGCGGCCCCTGCGCGAGGGGTTTCCCGCACCGCTTCCGCTCAATCCGGACGGATCGGCACCCGAGCATCCGGCAAGCGCGGCTGGGCCGATCACCGACCCCCTGATGTGGCGCACGCCAAACCGGCAGGCGCCCGAGATCGAGTTCGATTTCCAGAAGATGGCGATCAAGGTGGATACGCGCGGCCTCGGGAAGCTTGCCGGCACGCTGCGCTACGCGGATCTGGAGAAGCTCCCCCGGCTGACCCGCACGTTTCTTCTACAATGCGGCGCCCCCAACCCCCGCGGCATC
>CAZCEL010000329.1:0-5941 GCA_964497175.1 uncultured Bifidobacteriaceae bacterium | reverse complement strand
CAGCGCACAGGACCGCGAGGCGCTCCGATCGAGCCTCCGTGCGAAGGTGCTGCGTGAGGAAGTGAAAGGGCGGAGGGTGATGCTGGCGGCCGACCCGGCCAACATCGCCTTGCGCGACGACCTGGCTGTGATGCTTGCCGAGATCGGCGATCTCGAGGCAGCGGCCGACGAGTTTCGCGCGACGCTCCGTCTCAGGCCCGATTCCGCGGCCGCGCGCTACAACGTGGGCGCGGCCCTGCTTCGGCTCGGACGCCGCGACGAGGCCCGCCGCTCCTTCGAGGACACGCTCGCCGTCGATCCCGGCCACGCGATGGCTCACTTCAACCTCGGGCTGCTGCTGCACGCGGACGGCGACCTGGCCGCCGCAGCGGAGCACTATCGGGCGACGCTCGCCGCCGAGCGCGTTGACGCGGACATCCGCCTCGCAGCCGGCGCCGCGCTCAGGCAGATAACCAGATGAAGATTCAGCGACCGGGTTGGGCCGGGGCCGTGACGGGCCCGGACGCGAGCACGCGAGCACGAGCAGGGTTCCTCTGGCGGCTCATAGTGTTCTTGCAACCGTGCTGACCGCAGCGCGAGGCATCTGCAGGTGGGGGAGTGGACGCGCGAGGAACAGACGACGACAGGGTCTTGCGAGCCAGCGTGCCCAGCGGGCCGACCGCGCAACCCTGGCGCTGTCGGTCGCGATGCCGGTGTTGGCGTACATCTGCCGGTAGAGCTTCGAGATCAGTACGAAGGCCAGACGGCCCTTCAGGCTTCGAACGCACGACGAGCGCCGCCAAATCGTGCGCAGGCTGTAGAACCGATCCCACGTCTGCTGCGTCCGAAGGCGAATCTCCTCGGCCGACATCGTCGGGTGCGGGCTGTACACGCGCGGCCGTTCAGCAGGCGGGCTCAACCAGTAACGTGCGAGCGGTACCGCACCGACGGGCGGCGCCTCGGCGGCCACCGACTGCTCCCACCGGACGAAGTCGACCGTGCCGGGAAACGGCGTGAGCATCAGAAACTGCGCGAACGCCACACCGGCCCGCTCGGCGACCTCTGCCGTCGTCTGGAACGTGGCGGGCGAGTCTGTGGACAGTCCGAAGATAAACGAGCCGAGCACGTGCACTCCGTGCTGGCGGAACGCCTGCAGCCGCGCGACCAGCGCATCGCCGGCCAGGTTGAAGTCCTTGTAGACCGACTTCAGGCCCTCACCGGTGACCGACTCGACGCCCACCAGTGCGCCCCGGATACGCGCCCGCCGCATCGCCTCCAGAAAGGCCGGATCCTCGGCGGCCTCCATCGTGATCTGTGTATAGAAGACGAGGTCGTCGGGCAGGCTCGCCAGGTGGTCCATCAGCTCGAAGCGCTGCGCCCGGAGCTGCTCGAGCGTTTGAAGCCGGCTCATGTTGCCTTGCTTGGCGGCCCCATCGATGTCGCCCATTGTCACGGGATAGAAGTTGTCGTCTGCCAGGGCGATGAAGCGGAAGCCTTGACGTCGCAGCGCGACGATCTCGGAGATGACTTGATCCACGCCGCGCTGTCGAGGTTTCTGGCCGTCGGTCCGCCAGACCGAGCAGAAGGAACAATGCTTCGGGCAGCCACGGACGGTCTGAACCGACGCCCACATGTACCGGCCGGTGGGAAGCAGATCCCAGCGCGCAGGGGCAAATGAGGTCCCCTCGACGCGGCCTCCATCGTAGATCGGTTCGAGACGGCCCGCGCGGCAGTCCTCCAGCACCTTCGACCAGATCACGTCGCCGTCGCCCTTGACCACTGCATGCGCGCCGCCATGGTCGCGCGCCTCCTCCGGATAGAGCGTGGCGTGGATACCCCCGAAGACGACGGTGGCGCCGCGCATGCGGGCCATGCGCCCAATCGCGTAGCCGCGGAGTGCATTCCCTGTGTGAATTCCGATCCCTACGACGTCCCCGGCGGCGATCGATGCGGGATCGAGGGGCTCGAGCGTTTCGTCGGCGATCGCGGGAACGCCGTAGGAGTCCGGGGTGGCGGCAGCCAGGACGTACAGCCACCGCGGGGTAATGACTGCGATGCCGAAGGACGCGTCGCTCGGATTGACCAGGTGAACTCGCATTGTCTCGTTGGAGCCTTTCGTTAGGGCCTAGAACGCGCCCACCAGGGATCTGCCGAATCGAGTGAAGAGACTCGCTGCTGCGACCGCGGCCGCGCGGGACTGCCTGCCGACGGCAGCGCCCGTCCCGGCCGCCTGGTTCCAAACCGGCTCGTCGATCTCAATCGAGCCTCGGGCCGGTGCTCCAGGCGCCTCGTACAGCTTACCAGCGAGTGGATACGCCGCCAGCACCTGCGCCAACCGATCCGTCTCCTCGAAGGAGGCGGGTTCCTGCGGGACCGCGCGCGGTGCGGGTGTGGCGTCGCGCAGCGGAGTTGTCACCGCGGACGGGGACAGGGGTGCAGGCGCTCTCTGCCGGGGCTGTCGAGAACGAGCGCGTGCCACCCCTGCGCGCGACGCCAGGGTATCGCCGAGGGTGGGGATGGCCGATCGCCGCGGCACCTCGGCGCGAGTCGCCGGTAGAATCGAGCGTCCCTCCGCGCTCGCGTGACGGCGAACCTCCACCGCCACGAGCGGTATCGCAGCGGCGGCAGCCGCGGCGGCGGTGACTCCTACCCGTGCAAACCACACCGCGCTTCGTGACCGCACAGGGTTGCGGTTGCGGCGCGGATCCAGGAGCCGGAGAAGCCGAGTTACAAGCTGCGTGCGCGACAGGGCCGCACCCGGCGCGAGGCTGCACCGGTGCTGCCCGGCCGCTGCGGTGAGCCTGACCAGAGAGGAGGCGTAGGGCTTCAGGGCACCTGTGCAGCCAACAACCCAGTCGTCGCAGGCTGCTTCCCGCTCGATGGTGACAGCGCGATCGAGCCACCACACGGCGGGGTGGAGGCCCGCGAACGCGGTGATCACGCGTTGTACGACAAGTGCCACATCGTCGCGCCGCTTCACGTGCGCGTACTCATGCAGGATGACAAGATCGAGTTCATCGTCGGTCAGCGTGTCCAGCGTGGCTGGCGCGAGCACGATCATCGGCGTGGTCCAGCCCAGTACCGCCGCGCGGTGTACGTGCTCCGAGACCGCCAGACGCGTCGCGCGTCCGGTGCCGCCCAGCGCCGTCCAGTTCGCAAGCCGCGCTTCGCGATCGGGGTCGAACGGAACGGCGAGCTTCCTGGCCTGGCTGAGCCGCACACAGGCGGTTGCGAGTCGAGCCAGCGACAGGGCCGTCCACAATGCCCACAAGCCGGCGACGATCGCCCCGACCGTTGACGGTGAGGCGAGCCTGACGGTCAACACGGGGGGCGGTCCCGTAGGGGCGATCGGCTCGCTTCCCTCGCCGAACGCTGGCAGGAGCTGGAGGAGTGGGATGAGGGCCACGACGATCAGCGTGATCGACCAGATGCGCTCCCGAGTGGCCGCGTTCATGGAGCGGGCGCGTACAGCACACGCGACCAGCACGGTAACGGCCGTCCCCTGCCACAACCAGTTCAGCCACAGCTGCATGCCGCCTCCATTGGTCCTCCCAGTTAGGCGCTCTCGATCAGGTGGCGGAGGCGTTCCGCCTCAACAGCGTCCAGCTGTTCGTCCTTGAGCACGTCCAGAATCAGCAGGCTGGGGGAGTTGTCGAACAGCGCCTTCATCAGATGCCCGAGCGCGCGTCGCCTGGCCGTCGGCTGATCCACGAGCGCGCGGTATACGAACGCTCGCCCCGTCCGGTCGTGCGCCACGTAACCCTTCACCTCCAGGATCCGCAACACCGTCTGGACGGTCGTATACGCGACCGGCCGCCGTTTCTGGAGCGCCCAGGTGACCTCGGCCACCGTGGAAGGTCCGCGCTTCCAGAGCACGGTCATCAGGCGGGTTTCCCCGTCGGTGAGGGTCGGGGTGGGTCTGCGGGCCATCTCCTAAGTAATTAAGAGTTCGACGGACTTTACTTCGCGGCGGGGCGATTGTCAACTAATGAATTAAGAGTTCAACGGGCTTGAAGAGCGACTGCGGGAAGGCTAGTCTTCTCGATAATTTCGGTAACCTTTGGCAAGGAGTGCTACATGTCCAGCAAGCAGTCCGGCCGGATCGTCGGTGGCGATCACGCAGAGTTCCCTCGGCGCACGATGCTGCGGTACTCGACGGCCGGCGGCGCGGCGCTGTTCGCGGGTCTGCTCGGTGAACTGGTCGAGGCGGGCCAGAGCTCGGCGCGACCCGCCACGCCAGAGCCGGCCGGTCGCATTCGCCGCGTGGTCACGGGCCACACCAGGGACGGCAAGTCGTACATCGCCAGCGACGAGTTGGTCGACGCGGCGAGCCTCTGGACGACAACGTCCGATCATCCGATAGGGCCGGGGCCGGCGGGTGAGGCACGGCAGGTCACGCGCGCGACGGGCGAGACGCGGCTCTTCGTGGCGAGCATCCAGCCGCACACCGACCCCAAGCCGACGCTGGCCAATCGCATCGGCTTTCACCGGACGCCAGGAGTGGCGTACTGCTACGTGCTGAGCGGCGAGATCGTGTTCCTGGTCGACCAGCAGGAAGTACGGCTCAAAGTCGGCGATCTCGTGGTGGAACGACACACCATGCACTCGTGGCGCAACGAGGGAACGACACCCGTGAAAATGCTGATTACCGTAGTGAATGCCAGCGCATAGATGCACAATGTAGAGGCGGGGACGAGGCTCAGGAGGACTTGCATGCGAACGAGATTGCCAGGGGTGGGACTGGTGGCGGCGATCGCGCTGCTGGGGTTTTCGACAACGTCGCTGTCGGGTCAGGCGCGTCAGGCTGCCGCATCGAAGTCGGGGTCCCTGCGGTTGGCCGACGGGCGGCCCGACCTGCAGGGCGTCTGGGACTTCCGGACTTTGACCCCGATGGAACGGCCCAAAGACCTGGCCGGCAAGGAGGTGCTGACCGACCAGGAGGCCCGCGAGTTCGAGCAGAAGAACCTCCGCAACCAGGACACTCGGGAGTCCGCGCCGCGCGGGATCAGCAACGGTGCCCCGACGACGACCGACCTCGAGCGCGCCTACAACGATTTCTGGTGGGATTTCGGGAAGAAGGTTGTGGGCACGAAACGAACGTCGTTGATTGTCGACCCCCCGGACGGAAGGATGCCGCCGCTCACGCCGGAGGCGCAAGCCCGGATGGGTGACCGCATGAAGAACTTCCAGCGGGCCGCCGTGGGCCCCGAGGATCGCGGCGTCGGCGAACGGTGCATCCTCGGCTTCAATTCCGGTCCCCCGATGCTGCCGAGTGCGTACAACAACAACGTGCAGATCTTTCAGACGGCCGACCACCTCGTGCTGCTGAACGAGATGGTGCACAACGCTCGCGTCATTCCACTCGACGGCCGCCCGCACGTGGCCAAGGGTGTGCGGCAGTGGGTGGGCGACTCGCGGGGACGCTGGGTCGGCGACACACTCGTGGTCGAGACGAGCAACTTCATCGGCGAGACGGCGTTCCCTAACGCAGGACCCAACCTGCGCCTGACCGAACGGTTCAGTCGCGTGGACCGCGATACCCTGCTGTACGAGTTCACCGTCAGCGATCCGACGACCTGGACCAAGCCGTGGACGGCGCAGGTCCCGATGACAAAGACCGACCTGCCGATCTACGAGTACGCGTGCCATGAGGGCAATTACGGCATGACGAATCTCCTCCTCGCCGCCAGGGCGGTCGAAGGCGGCGCCAAGGGAGAAGGCTCGAAATAGCCTGTCACAGGGGAGGCGGCGTGGGGCGGCGGGTTTCTGCCTTCCGGCCGGTTGGTCTGCTTGCGGCTGGCGTCCTTGCGGCGCTGGCAGGCTCGGGTTCCGCCCGGACCGTTGCCGCTCAGGGGCCTCCCGCCTCTCCCGAGTCGGCGATTCTCGTTCGAGCCACGCTGGATAAGTACTGCGTGGTGTGTCACAGCGACAGGCTGCGGACGGCAGGCCTCTCACTCGAAAC
>CAZCEL010000328.1:0-5941 GCA_964497175.1 uncultured Bifidobacteriaceae bacterium | reverse complement strand
CGTAAGGGCTGCCGCGACGTGGTCCACTGCGGCGACGGCCTGCGGCAGCCCGACCCCGTCGCGGAGCCGCGCCTTGACGAAGAGCGAATGGTTACCGCGATCGTCGAGCGTCGGCGCGCCGATCAGCTCTTCGACCATCGCCGACGAAGCATAGAAGGCCGGGCTCAACCCCGTGAGCGTGCCGTGGAAGCTCGCGGGCGCGACGCCGACGACCGTGTAGGATCGACCGCCGACTCGCAGCTGGCGGCCGATGACGGCGGGACTGGCGCCGAAGGCTGTCTGCCAGTAGCCATGGCCGAGCACGACCACCGCGTGGCCGCCGCGGTTCACATCGTCTTCGGGCAGCACCATCCGGCCAAGCGCCGCGTCGACGCCGAGCATCTGGAAGTAGTTGCCCGACACGACCTCGGCGACGAGAGTGCCGATGCCTTGCTGGCCGTCCACCTGGGCCGGGACGATTTGGCTGGCGCCAATGTGGGTGAACACGTCGCCCGCGCCATCGCGCAGATCCTTCAGTTCCGGATACGAGAGCGTGCTGTAGGCGAACGCTGCCTGATGCAGGTAGACGTTCACCACCCCCTCGGGCTGCTTGATCGGCGGCTCGTGGAGAATGATGGCGTTGACGAGGCTGAAGATGGCCGTGTTGGCGCCGATGCCGATCGCGAGCGACAGAACGGCGACCGACGTGAAGCCGGGGCGGCGCATCAGCGAGCGCAGAGCGTCGCGCACATCACGCTGCAGGTGATCGATGAGACCTCGCATTTCAGATTGCCTGGTTTGACGGGCGGTGTCGCCACGATGTTCCGCCGCTCGCGCCGCGGCCAACCCGCGGGGACGCGCGTTCTCCGCCCTCGCGCGCGGGCCGATGCCCATCGAGGCTACGACGATGGCCACGCAGCCGTCAAACCGCAGATCGAGCATGGACTTCGGCAGAAGCCGGCGATCGATAATCAGGCGAACAGGTCGTGAAGTGGCACGGCCAGGCCCGGCAAGATCGGCGTCGTGAGCGTCTCGGCCATCTCGGCTGAGAGTTCCGCGACCCGCGGCAGCGATCCGTCTGTCGCTCGACGGCAGACCTTCGCGACGTCTAGCTCAGGGTCGACGATCCAGTACTCTCCAACCCCGCTCCGCTCGAAGAGCCGGTACTTGATCTTCTCGTCGACCTTCCGCGGGGCGTGCCGCAGGTTCCGCGTACCGGCAGCGGAGTCGACGCGACGATTACTGCCAGCCCATGGCGACGGTTGAAGCGTCATTGGCAAGAAGGAAGCAGACCCGGTGCAAGAGTCGAATGAACTTGGCTTATCGCCGCGAGGGTTGCCAGGCTGGGGTACCTTCCTCCCACTGATTGTCGGTCAGTTGCTCTACGCGGGTGCCGTCGTACCGCATGACAAACAGTTCGCCGTATGGCTGTGGCGCGTCGGTATACGTCATCTCGTCCTTGTAGCCCATCCGCGTCGAGGCAAAGACAACGTACTCGCCGTCGGGCGACCAGCCCTGGTGCGCGTCGTTCCCACGCGCGCGCGTCAGGCGCTTGACGCCCGTACCGTCGGGCTTGACCGTGAAGATCTCGTAATCACCTCGCTCCAGTCGCGAAAACATGATCAGATCGCCGCGGGGCGACCACAGCGGGAAGTTGTCGTACCCCCGCGTCAGCATCGTCGTCGTGTTGGTCTCGAGGTTCATGATCCGCAGCCCATCGCCTTCGGGACCGAACGTCCGGTAAACGATTCGCTTCCCGTCGGGGGCCATCGACGGGAAGGCGTTATTGTTCGGTCCGGTGGTGACCTCGCGGAAGCCGCTGCCGTCTTTGTTCAGGATCGCGAGCTGTGCGCCGCCCTCGGCTCGATCTTCCGGCCTGAGGAAGAGCCCGTTGAAGCCGTTGAAGAAGGCGTTGAACACGCCGATGCCAAAAACGATGCGGTCGCCGGTAGGCGACCACTGGGGCGCGAGCACGTTGCGCGCCTTGTCTTGATAGATGACTTCGAACGTATCGGTGCCGGGCGTCGCGATGGCCACGCCGGCGCCCAGCGTCGCACCAGGCGCAGGCCTCGTCGTGAAGACGAACCGATCGCCAGTCGGGTTGAACGCCGGTAGAATCCCTGTCAGCGTCAGCTCGTACTTCGGATTCCTACTCCACATTCGCTTCCACGTGGTCGGCGCGACCTGCACCCGCTTGTGATAGGCGACTCGACCTCCGTCCGGGGACCACGACGCCGTACGCACATCACCTTTGGGTCCCCTGGTCCCGTTGGTGTAGTAGATCCCGGCGCCCTCCCCGGCCGTGTCCTTGCGGATGTAGCCGATCTCACCGCCCGGCAAAGGCGAAGGATTCATCTTGACCCCGGGGCCGGCCGGCAGATCAGTTGGATCGCCTGTCGCGATGTCGATCGACACCAGCCGCGTGTCATTTCCGGGCACCGGAGCGGGCCGCCGGTTCGCCAGCGTCTGCTCCGACGTCATACAGTAGACAATCACCCGTCGGCTGTCGGTCGAAAACTTGGGGCTGCCACAGAAGTTGCCTGGCTCGGTGAGGCGCTTCAGCCCTGAGCCATCAGGGTGCACGACGTAGATGTCGACCAGGTGGAGAGGCTCCCATCGTCCATGCGCGAAGGGCAGCTTGCTGTTGCGGTCAGACGAAAATGCAATCCACTGCCCATCGGGCGACCACGCCGGGCGGAAATCGCCGCCCGGGCCAGAGGTCAGCGGTCGGGCTCGACGTGTCTTCAGGTCGAGAATCCAGATGTCGGCCGTACCGCCGGCGCGGGTCGTCACGAACGCCAACCGCGCACCGTCGGGTGAGAACGCTGCCTGGTCGTCATACGCTGGATCGTCGGTGATCCGCTCGAGACCGGTGCCGTCCGGCGTCACGCGAAACAGATCGGCCGATCCCTCCCGGTCGGAGGTAAAGACGATGGAGGCGCCGTCGGGCGACCAGACGGGGTCGTAATCGGCGTCCGGTGAGGAGAGCAACAAGCGTTCGCCGCTGCCATCGCGTGCCGCCACGTACAAGCCGATCTGGCCCGGACTCGGAAAGACGCGGGCGAATACGATCTTCTGTGGTGACGTGGAAGCGGCGCCCAACAATGGGATAGCGGCGAGGACGAGAAGCAAGCGACGCATGGCTGTACTCTACCACCCCGACACGCCACCGTCTCATCGAACGCTTCTTCTCGGTAATGCGGCGAGAGATGATTGATCTCCATGTCGTCGAGGTTGCGCGATTGGCTACAATCGGGCACGGCAGAGAGCACGCGTGGCGCTGACACCGGGGAGCCGCATCGGTCCGTACGAAATCGTCGATCTGCTGGGCTCCGGCGGGATGGGAGAGGTATACCGCGCCACCGACACCCACCTCGGGCGTCAGGTGGCGATCAAGGTGCTGCCCGACCTCGTCGCGCGCGACCCCGAGCGGCTCGCGCGGTTCGAGCGCGAGGCCAGGACACTGGCGTCGCTGAACCATCCCAACATCGCGATCGTGCACGGCCTCGAGAAGGGCGACCCCTCGACAAGCGGGCACGCGGCCGCCGTGCTCGCGCTCGTGATGGAGCTGGTCGAGGGCCCGACGCTCGCCGATCGGATCCTTTCGGGGCCGATGCCCGTCGAGAACGCGCTCCCGATCGCCAGGCAGATCGCAGAAGCGCTCGAGGCCGCTCACGAGCAGGGAATCATCCACCGCGATCTCAAGCCCGCCAACATCAAGCTTCGGCCTGACGGCGTCGTGAAAGTGCTCGACTTCGGTCTGGCCAAGGCGCTGGCGCCCGATGCGGCGGCCGCGACGGCGCCGGTCCTGTCGATGTCGCCGACGATCACCGCCCCGGGCGGAGGCATGACGCAGATGGGCGTCATCCTGGGCACGGCCGCGTATATGAGTCCGGAACAGGCGCGGGGCCGGCTCGTCGACAAGCGCACCGACCTCTGGGCGTTTGGCTGTGTGCTTTACGAGATGCTGAGCGGCAGGCGCGCGTTCGACGGCGAGGACGTGAGCGAAGCGATCGGCGCTGTCATCCACAAAGAGCCGGACTGGAGCGCGCTGCCGGCGAGTATTCCGTCGACGAGTCGCCTCGTGCTGCAGCGCTGCCTCGAGAAGGATCCGAAACGGCGTCTGCGCGATATCGGCGACGTGCGGCTGGCGCTCGACGGCGCGTTCGAGACGCGGGGCGGCGCGCCAGCAGGAAGCAGTCCGTCCGGGCGGTCGCGACGCGGCATGGCCGCGCTGACCGCAGCCGTCGCCATCGTCGCGAGCATTGCGACGGGAGTCGGCGTGTGGCTGTTCGCGCGCCCCGAACCGCCCCTTCCACCCCCGCGAATGCAGTTCACGCTCCAACCGCCGTCGCTGCTGCTCGGTCCGTTTCAGGCGGTCTCTCCCGACGGCCGCAGCCTCGCGTTCTTTGCGGCGGACACCGGGGCTCCCCGTCTCTACGTGCATTCATTCGAGTCGGGTGAGACGCGCGTGATCGAACGCGCGGGCACGGTTGGGGGGGGCCCATTCTGGTCGGCCGACAGCCGATTCATCGCGTACACGGGCCAGGGCAAGCTGAGGAGAATCGATCCGGCAGGCGGACCGCCCGAAGACATCTGCGATATCCCCATTGCCGGGTTTGCCGGCGGGACATGGAGCCCGGACGGCATTATCCTGTTCGCGAATCCCGGTGTCGGCGTGATGCGCGTGCCGGCAACCGGCGGCACACCCACCCCGGTGACGAAGCTCGATCGCAGTCGCAAGGAGACCGCTCACAGCGGACCCAGGTTCCTCCCGGGCGGCCGCCGCTTCCTTTACCTTCGGTTGTCGAGCGACGCGAGCCTGGGCGGCGCGTATGTCGGCAGCCTCGATGCCACGCCGGAGGATCAGGATCTCACCCGCCTCGTCGCGACCCAACAGAATCCGCTCTATACCGAGAGCGGCGGCGCCGGAGGCCGCCTGCTCTTCATGAGGGACGGCACCTTGATGGCCCAGCCGCTCGAGGCTGGCAGGCTCGCGCTGGCCGGCGAAGCTGTGCGCCTGGCGGATCACGTGGGAACTGGCTCGGGCCTTGCCGCGGCCTACGGGCAGTTCTCGGTCTCGACCACTGGTGTGCTGGTGTTTCGACGTGGCGTCAGTGGCTCCGGATCGGCCGTGTGGGTGACGCGCAATGGTCAGGAGGAGGGAGCGATCGCGGCCGACGTGGATCGCCCGGCGGCGCCGAGGCTGTCGCCGGATGGTCGCAAGCTCGCACTCGTTGCCGCCGGGGGCGACGTATGGGTGTACGACCTCGAAGGACGGCCGCCGATCAGAGTCACGTTCGACGGCGGAGCGCTGTCACCACTGTGGACGCCCGACGGCCGGCGCATCGCGTTCGAATTCCGAAACCTGGTCGTGGCAGTCGCCGCCGACGGCAGTGGCGGCGCGCCTGAGCCGATGTCCCCCGCGAGCGGACACTATCACCCGCACGGATGGTCTGCCGACGGGCGCGAGATCATCCTGGCCAGCCTGAGCCAGTCCGCCGACGTCGTGAAATTCTCTGTCGGGCAGAAGAACGATCCGATGCCGATAGTCGCCACGCCGGCGTCCGAAGGCTTTTCGGGCATCGCGGTGTCGCCGGATGGGCGGTGGCTGGCGTACGTCTCGGACCAGACCGGAAGAAATGAAGTCTGGGTCCGTCCATTCGCGGGTTCCGGTGCGGCGGCGCGCGTGTCCCCGGACGGCGGCGTCGAGCCCGTCTGGGCCAGGAACCGTCGCGAGCTGTTCTATCGAGAGGCCACGCGCATCATGGCCGTCGCCGTCACTGCGGGCAACGCGCTGAATTTCGGTCCGCCGACGATGCTGTTCGACAGCCGATATGCCCACGGCGGCCAGATTCCAACCTACGACGTTGCCGCCGACGGACGCTTCGTGATGATCAAGGCGACAGAAACTGCCGCTGCGCCGTTCAACATCCTGCTCAATTGGGCAATCGCGGCACCG
>CAZCEL010000327.1:0-5945 GCA_964497175.1 uncultured Bifidobacteriaceae bacterium | reverse complement strand
GTGCGGGACCGCGCGCCGTTTTCCCTGGCACCGGGACATGACGATGGCCGGTGGGTGTTCACAGGTGAGACGTCCTCGGTTTCCGGACCCCTGAAGGCCATTCCGGACCTGCCCGTGACAACGATGGCCACCGCGCGTGCGACGCTGACGGTGCTGCCAAAGAATGCCGCGCTGCCGGAACCGAAAGCGTTCGTCGAGCCGTCCGTGCGCGAGCGGTGGAACGACTACGGCATCGGGCTGCTGCTGCAGGGGGATCTGAAGGCGGCGGAAGCCGCCTTCCTCAAGGTGACCGAGATGGAGCCCGGCTATGCCGACGGCTGGGTCAACCTCGCGCGCGCGCGCATCCAGGAAGGCAACATGGAGGCGGCCGAGCACGTCCTGCGCAAGGCGCTCGAGGTCGATCCCACGCTGGCCAAGAGCCACTTCTTCATGGGCACGGCGCTCAAGGCGCTCGGACGGTACGACGAGTCGATCCGTCATCTCCGGGAAGCCGCCGCCCGATATCCGCGCGATCGCGTGGTGCTCAACCAGCTGGGACGTGTGCTGTTCCTGAAGCGCGAGTTCAGAGCCGCCATCGGCGAGTTTCAGCGGGTGCTGGCGATCGATCCCGAGGATCTCCAGGCCCATTACAACCTGATGCTGTGCTACCAGGGCCTGGGCGACGGCACACGCGCCGAGGCCGAGCGCGTGCTCTACACCCGCTTCAAGGCCGACGAGTCGGCCCAGGCGATTACGGGAGACTACCGGCTGCTCAATCCCCACGACAACAACGAACGGCAGCAGGTCCACGAGCACCGGTCGGCGCTCAATGGTCCGTAGTCCTTCAGCCTTGGTCCTTGGTCGGTCCTTAGTCCCTGGTCCGTCCCTAGTCCCTGGTCCGTCCCGGGTCCCTACTGGGATCCGCACCTTGACGTGCGTGCTGGTATTGGCGTTGGTCACCGCTTGTTCAACCGCCGATCGGGCAGACGCGCCTCCGCCTGACGCTGGTGCAGTTGTGCCCCCCGCCGCGGCATCCGCCCAAGCCGTTCCCGTGACGTTCGTGGACGTGACCGAGCAGGCCGGCATTCGATTCAGGCACAACAGCGGTGCGTTTGGCGCGAAGTACCTGCCGGAAACCATGGGATCGGGCGCTGCCTTCGTGGATGTCGACGGCGATGGGTGGCAGGACATCTATCTGGTGAACTCGATGTCCTGGCCCGGACGCGGGCAGCGTCCTTCGTATCCCTCGCTCTACCGCAACAACGGCGACGGCACATTCTCCGACATCACGCGAGCCGCCGGGCTGGAGGTGGCGCTGTACGGTCTCGGCGTCGCCGCGGCGGACTTCGACAACGATGGCCGCAGCGATCTCTACCTGACCGCGCTCGGACGGAACCGGCTCTTCCGCAATCTCGGCAGCCTCCGGTTCGCGGATGTGACCGATCGCGCCGGCGTTGGCGATCCGGGTTTCTCGACTGGCGCCGCCTGGGTTGATTACGACCGTGACGGCTGGCTGGATCTCTACTCCCTCAACTACGTCCAGTGGTCGATCGAGAAGGACCTGTTCTGCACGCTCGATGGAACCACCAAGTCGTATTGCACGCCCGAATCGTACTCCGGCCAGAGCTCCGTGCTGTACCGCAACAAGCGCGACGGTACGTTCGAGGACGTCACGCGAACCGCGGGTGTCCACGATCCCACCTCCAAGGCCCTCGGTGTCGCCCTGATCGATTTCGACGCCAACGGCTGGCTCGACCTGTTCGTGGCCAACGACACCCAGCCCAATCGCCTATATCGAAACAACGGGAACGGCACCTTCACTGATGTCGCCACGGCGGCCGGGGTCGCGTTCAGCGAGGCCGGCGTCGTGCGGGCCGGCATGGGTGCAGACGCGGCCGACTACGATCGCTCGGGACGCCAGAGCCTCCTCATCGGCAACTTCTCGAACGAGATGATCGCGCTCTACACCAACGAGGGCAACGGCGTCTTCATCGACGAGGCGCCGGCCGCCGGCATCGGCCGTGCCTCGCTGCTGACGCTTGCGTTCGCCACGTTCTTCTTCGATTACGATCTCGACGGGCGCCCGGACATCCTGGCCGCAAACGGCCACGTGGCTGACGATGTGAACCGGGTGCAGCCGAATGTGACGTACGCGGAGCGGCCGCATCTGTTCAGGAATCTCGGCGGCCGGCGATTCGAGGACATGAGCGCGCGCGTCGGCGCGGCGCTCGAGCAGGCGATGGTCGCGCGCGGCGGCGCCTACGCGGACTACGATCTGGACGGCGACCTCGATCTGCTGATCACCACGAACAACGGTCCAGCCCGATTGCTTCGCAACGACGGTGGCAACAGGAATGGCGCGCTTCGCGTGTCCGCCGTTGGCAGCACCTCGAACCGCGCCGCCGTCGGGACAAAGGTGCAGGTGCTCGTCGACGGCAGGCCGGGACCCTGGGCGATGGTGAAGACCGGATCGAGCTATCTGTCGCAGAGCGAGCTGCCGGTCACGCTCGGACTGGGCGACGCGCGGGGCACGCTCGAGCTTCGTGTGACCTGGCCGGACGGCCGAGCCGAAATGCTGCCCGTGCGGGAGGCGAACGCGAGGCTGACGCTCAAGGAGGGGAGCGGGATCGTAAGCACCGAGCCGCTTGTGGCCCGGACGGGCCTCGGATCGGAGAAGCGGTAATGAACGGCGCGGGCACTGCCTTGCGGAAGTTCGCCCGGCTGTCCGGCCCTGGGCCATTTGCTGCGAACACCCAACTCCGCAGGCCGGCAAAACGTCCTTCGGCGGCTTGTCGGCGGCCTGCGCGGGGCCCCGGCTCCGCGGCGGGATCGAGCCGCTTCGTCACCCCGCGCGGATTCTGGCGCCTCCAGGACGTTTTGCCGACTGTCGCACGCGCGGCCTGCTCCGAGGGTGTTCTTCGCAAACGGCCCAGAGCCGCACAGCCGGGTGAATTCTCGAAGGGCATTGACGCGGTGGTGTCGGACGCGTGCGGGGTGAATACGCGCGTGCGAAGCGCGGCGCGCGCGGCCGTTGCACTCCTCGCGCTTTCCTGTCTGTGGGCGTGCGGGCCTCGGCCGGCGAGGCAGACGGACGAAACGCGCGAGGCAGCCTATCGCGCCAACAATCGCGGCGTCGCGCTCATGGATCAGTTCGCCCACGAACAGGCCGTGGAGGCCTTCCGCGAGGGGCTCACGCTCGATCCTTCGCTGCGCCTGGCCCAGCTCAACCTTCCCATCGCGCTCTTCTATGCCGGGTCTTACGCCGATGCGACCGCGGCGGCCAGAACGGCCGGCGCGGCGTATCCCGACGCGCCGCAGCCCTGGTTCATCCTCGGACTGATTGCTCGGCTGGAAAACCGCGAGAGCGACGCGATCGACGCGTTCGAGCGTGTCATCACGATCGATCCGACCGATCCGGGCGCCAAGGTGAACCTGGCCGTGAGCTATGTGCAGCAGCGGAGGTACAAGGAGGCCGTCGCGCTGTGCGAGTCCGCCCTGGAGATCGAGCCCTACAACGCGACCGCGGCGTACAACCTGGCCCTTGCGCTCTCGCGAATGGGCGACGCGCCCGCCGGCGCGCGCGCGATGCAGCGTTTCCAGGACATGCGGAACACCGCGTACGCCGTGACGTACTCCCAGACGTATCTGGAACAGGGACGCTACGCCGAGGCCGTCGCCTCGACGGGCGCCGAGCCCGATCTGGTCAGCCGCGAGACCCCGGCGGCCCGGTTCCTGGACGCGACGGCGAGCGCGCTCGACAGCCAGGCGCCCGCGCCCGCGCGGGAAGACACGCCGGCGCCTCTGGCGGGCGGCGTGACTCTTGTCGATCTCGATCGCGACGGGGACCTCGATGTGATCGTGACCGGCGCCTCACTGCGTGTGTTGAGAAACGATCGTCCTCGTCTCGTCGACCGGACCGGCGCCCTCGGGCTTGCCGCGTCTGGCGGCGGAGAGATGACGGGATCGGTCGCGGCGGATGTCAACAACGACTCGCGGCAGGACCTCCTGCTCCTCACAACCAGCGGGCCGCGGCTGCTGGCGCAGGCGGAAGGCGGCAGCTTTCACGAGGTGGCCATTCGGAGCGCGGGAGCGCCGCCCTTGCCCGGAGTCGCGCGCGCGGCCGCGTTTGCCGACGTCGACCATGATGGCGATCTCGACATCCTGCTCGGCGGCCTGACCGACCCGCCCGCTCGTGGAGTGTCCGGGTGGAGCTTTCTTGGGTCCGCGCGGCCATCAGTCAGCCGGTTGCTCCGGAACAACGGCAACTCGACCTTCACCGACATCACCACAGCCGCCCGCCTCGACGGCGTGTCGGCCGTCGTCGCCCTGGCCCCGACCGACTTCGACAACCGTCGTGACGTCGATCTGCTGATGGTCTCGTACGGGGTCCGGCCCAGGTTGTTCCGAAATCTCCGCACCGGGGACTTCGCGGACGTCGCGTCCGCCGCTGGCCTCCCCGGTGCCGGTCCCTACACCGCGCTCGCCATCGGCGACGTGAACAAGGACGGGTACACCGACGCGTTCTTTGGTCTCGAGTCGTCACCTGGCGTCTGGGCGCTCAGCGATGGCCGCGGCCGCTTCCGTGTCGAAGCGGCGGCGCCGGCTACCCGCGGAACGATCGCGGCCCAGATCATCGACTACGACAGCGACGGCCTGCTGGATCTCTTCGTCGCATCCGACGAGGGCCCGCGTGTGTTTCGCAACCTCGGGCAGAGCTGGCAGGAGGAAACTGACCGCGCGGTGTCGGCCGACATCCGGCAAGCTGCGCGCGAGGGAGGCGGCGCGGTCGCCCTGGCGGCCGGCGACCTCGATCTGGACGGCGACACCGACGTCGTGGCACTCCTTCGATCGGGCACGGTCCGGGTCTGGAGGAACGAGGGGGACAATACGCACGGGTTCCTGCGCGTCGGCCTGACCGCCCGCGTGTCGAATCGCGACGGCGTCGGAACCAAACTTGAGATCCGTGCCGGGAGTCTTCACCAGAAAGTCGAGACCGCCGCCACTGTCCCTGCAACAACACCGGCCGACGTCGTGTTCGGCCTCGGGCGCCGGCGTTCGGCCGACGCGGTCCGCGTGCTGTGGCCGGCCGGAATCGTCCAGGCCGAAACAGACGTGAGCGCCGCGGCCGAGCGGTCAGGCACGCTTGGGATCGTCGAGCTGGACCGCAAGCCCTCGTCGTGTCCTTACCTGTTCACCTGGAACGGCACCCGATTCGAGTTCGTCACCGATTTTCTGGGCGGGGGCGAGACGGGTTCCTGGCTCGCGCCGGACACACGCAACGTCCCCGATCCGATCGAGTACATCAGAATCGCCGGCCACCAGCTGCAGGCGCGCGACGGCCGCTTCGACATCCGCGTCACCAACGAGCTCGAAGAGGCGCTGTTTCTCGATCAACTGGAGCTGCTGGCGGTCACCCACCCGTCCACGGTCGATGTGTTTCCCGACGAGGGTCTCCGGGCCCAGGCTCGCTCGTTCCGCCTGTTTACGACGCGGAACCCGCGGCCGCTCGCGGCGGCCGCAGACGATCACGGCCACGATCTACTGCCCCTCATCTCGCACATCGATCGGCGGTACCCGGACGACTTCGCCGTGTCTACGGTCCGAGGCTACGCGGCTGAGCATGCGATCACGCTCGATCTGCCGCCCTCACGCCCGCCGTCATCTGACCGCACGGTGCTGCTGCTGACCGGCTGGACCGATTACGCATTCTCGAGTGACAACGTGGCGGCCAGCCAGGCGGGTTGGACGCTTGCTCCGCCGATCCTTCAGGCAAGAGACGCGGCCGGGCGCTGGCAGACCTTTGACGCCGACGTCGGTTTTCCGGTCGGTCGTCCTCAAACGCTCGTGGTCGACGTCAGCGCGTTCCGGGGGCGTCAACTGCGGCTCGTCACAACGATGCGTGTGTATTGGGACCAGATACTCGTGGCGGAGGGCACCGCGATTCCCGCTGTCTCTTATACACATCT
>CAZCEL010000326.1:0-5967 GCA_964497175.1 uncultured Bifidobacteriaceae bacterium | reverse complement strand
CGTTCGGCACGTAAACCACGCCCAGACGACGAACCGGCCGGGCGGCTGCCGCCCGACCGGCGGCAAGCGCGGGGACCATGCTGTCGAGCAGCGGAAGCGCCAGCGTGGCGCCCATGCCGCGCAGGAACGTACGGCGGGGAAGTGCCAGTTTGGTGATGAACATGACCGTGATCCTTGCATCGGGGAACGGCGCCCCGATTCACCCGCCTGCCTGTCTCATCTGAAACGGTGCGCTGGTGACAATGCCGAGAACCAGAGACGACCAGCGGTGGTCGTCCGATGCCGCTTCCCGCAGGACCTTTCGAACAACCGGAGCGTCGTAGTGATCGAGCCCGCGACCAATCGCGTACGTCAAGAGCTTCTCGGTCACCGTTGCCGCGAACCGGTTGCCACGTCCGATCACGACTCCGCGGAGACCGGTCGGGCCGCTGAATCTGGCGCCGTCGGGGAGCACAGCCGAGCTGTCGATCTCGGCCTGGCCTTCCCGCGTCCGCCACTTGCCAATGGCGTCGAAGTTCTCGAGCGCCAGGCCCAACGGATCCATGGGCGCATGACAGCTCGCGCACACAGGATTCTTCCGATGCTGCTCCATCCGTTCGCGCACCGTCAGCGCTGCGGGGCCGTCGCTGTCGTCCAGGGCAGGCACGTTGGGAGGTGGCGGCGGCGGCGGCGCGCCGAGCAGATTCTCGAGCACCCACTTGCCCCGAAGCGTCGGCGAGGTCCGGTTGGCGTAGGAGGTCACCGTCAGGATGCTGCCGTGCCCCAGTAGACCGCGTCGAGTTTCGTCCGGGAGCGTCACACGACGGAACTGGTTGCCGTACACCTTGGGGATCTCGTAGTGCCGCGCGAGGCGCTCGTTGACGAACGTGTAGTTCGACGTCAACAGATCGGTAACGCTCCGGTCCTCGCGCAGCTGGCTCTCGACAAACAACTCGGTCTCGCGCCTGAAGGCCTCGCGCAGGTTGTCGTCGAAGTCCGGAAACGCGTCCGGATCGGGCGACGCTCCCTCCAGGTTCCTCAGATAAAGCCACTGTCCGGCGAAATTGGTGATGAGCGCGTTCGAGCGCGCATCCCGCAGCATGCGCCGGACCTGCCCGGCCAGCACGGCCCGGTCCCTCAGCTTCCCCGCCTCCGCCGCATCCAGGAGCTCGTCGTCGGGGATGGAGCTCCAGAGAAAGAACGACAGCCGCGAGGCCAGCTCGACGTCGGTAAGGCGATAGGCCCGGCCCGGGGCGACACCCGAAGGGTCGTGCTCGATCCGGAACAGGAAATCCGGATCGACGAGCATGGCGCGAAGCGCGAGCTCGATGCCCTGGTCGAAGGTGCCCTTCGCTCGGCCAGTCTTGTAGTAACCCATCAGGTCCCGAATGTCTTCCTCGGTCACGGCCCGGCGATAGGCACGGCGCGCGAGCGTCGAGAGGATCTTCCGTGCACAGAAGTCCTCGCCCTCGCGGCGAGCCGGCTGGCAGAGGAAGATGCGGGTGCGGCTCGGGGAGGCCTCCGGGACCGTCGGATTGTACGGACCGTCGATCCGGATCGAATCCAGGCTCATCGCCGAGTCCCGGTCGCCTGCATATTCGTAGGTGGCCACCGACAGACGCGGCTCGAGCACACCCTCGGGTACGCCTCCCTTGGAAGGAAACGCCACACCAACCGTCCGCATGCCCGCCTTCACGTGCACGCGGGCATCGAGGCCCTCGTCTGCTGTCTGCTCGTAGAACGAGGCGCTCGGAACGGCCGACCACGGATCGCGGGGCCCCTCGGCGCCCACCGAGAAGGTCTTGACTCGCGTGCGATCCAACCGGAGCTCCACCAGATTACGCTCGCCGAGGCCGCGGATCTGGTTGGCGTGAGTCCGCTGCAGCCGGATCTTGATGACGTATTCGCCGTCGACCGGAAAATAGTGACGGGCAGCCAGACCGCCCCGGCTGCCGAACGGCAGCAGCTCGCTCATGCGCCCGTCCTGCACGAGCGTCGGCCGCAGGCTGTAGGTGGAGACCGCCGGACGGACAGACGGATCGCCAACGGCCATGCGGCTGATCCTGCCGGCCGCGATCATGTAGCGATCGAGCAGCGCGGGCGACATCGACAGGACGTCCGCGATGTTGTCGAAGCCATACCCCGAATCGTCCGCAGGCAGGAGCGACCGGCCATCGATCTCCACGGCCAGCAGATCGCGGATGGCGTTCGTGTACTCGGCGCGGTTGAGTCGATGGACCGCCGGACGGCCGGGACGGGGCCTGGCCTCGGCAGCGCGATCGAGAGCCGCTTCGAGCGAGGCCGCCATCGACTCGTAGGCGTCACTGCCCGGTCGTGGCGCCCCGGCCGGCGGCATCGCACCGGACCGAAGCTTCGCAACCACCTTCTCCCATCGCACGGCGTCAGCGCTGACATCCTGCAGATCCAGCATGTCGAGCATCAGGCCCGCCGTCTTCAGTCGCCCGTTATGACAGGTGACGCAGTAGCGATCGAGGAGCGGCTTCAGTGCCGAGGCCGGCCCGTCGGGCCGAGGCCGGCTCCCTTGTTGGTACCTCTGAACATGCGGAGTGCGACCGCCGTCGGACTGGCGTTGGGCCGGGGCGACACGCGCGCCCGGGCCCGGCCGGGCGGCTGAGAGTGAACCAGCGGCCGCCACGCCGATACCCACGCAAGCCAGAATGGCTGCCCTGAACATGAGTGGCCAGTCGCTTCTAGCATACAGCGGTCGACGGGCCCCTGTGCGTTTTGTCGGGGAGGGTCATCTACGGCGCCGTTCGTGTGGCGGACGCGCCGTCGACTGGGACCGGTCGCTGATTCTCCAGCCTGACCCCGTTGCCCTACTGCGGCGCCCTGTCAGGGCTGGATCGGACACTTGAAGTCCGCAGCGGCATTGCGCGCGATCGTCATGTGCCCCGCGGCTGCCGCCGCCAGGACGGCGGCTTCCGACGTCAGCAAGTACGGCGCAACTGCGAACGATACAGCGTGGAACTTCCAGTGGCCGCCGTGATAGTCCGCGTCGCCCGGCACCACGGCGACGATAGCCTTCTGTCCTGACACGCCGTTGAGGATTCCGTAGAAGTTATCGCGGCCGGTCCGGGGGGTGGCCGCCGGCGGGACAACGATCCGCACGATCATGCCCTCGTAGTAACAGCAGCCGTCGGGAAAGACGAACGGCGGCGGCGTGGTGCTCGGCTGGCTCGCACGCGCGGACCCCGAGGCAGGAGCGCTCAGGTCTCCAGGCCCGGTTGGCGTCTGCAGCGTGCACCCGGCGAACGAAAGTACGGCAGCGAGCCGGAGACAGGGCGCCAACGTGTCGCTTTACAAGCCGGAGAACGGCGCCGCGCTGAACATCCTCGCGGGTATTCAGGTCCAGGAGTACGTGGCGCTGCAGGCCAACTACATCTGGAACCAGAACGCCCTGATGGTCGTAGCAGCGCACGACACGGCGGGTGGTCCTTCCTTTTTCGAGCAGCCGTTCGTGAGCGCACAGCACGCGGTCGTCGGCGACCTTTTGCTGTACTTCCGGAACCGGACGAGCGGCGTTCGGCCATATCTGTCGGTCGGCGCCGGCGTGGTTCGTCTCGAAACGATCGCGCGGGCGGGCGGACGTGGCGAAGGCCTCGCGCCGCCTCCAGGATCGAGGGGCTTCCGGCCCGTGCTGCGCGTGGCCGTGGGGTTGGACTTTGCCGTCGGACACGCCTGGCGTCTTCGCTACAGCTTCAGCGAGAGCGTGAGCGGCAATCCCATTGCGGAGGACTCAGACCGCCGGGCGAGCGGGGCCTGGCGAATTTCCAGAACCTCATTGGTCTCGTGAGGGTGCTGCCGTAGAGCTCTGCCTCAAGCCGCCGGGACGCTGCTCTTCGAAGCTCGACCGCGCACGAGAGTGTCGCCAGAATCCGACCGCCCCGCGGCGGCACCTGTCGGCCGATGCTCACCTGTGACTGCAGTTACAGTTACGTCCAATCCGGCCCTGGGCCACGGCGGGGGCTGACGGCTGACCGCTGATGGCTGTTGGCTGATCCCTATTTTCAACGCCGGAACTCGACGTAGGGACAGTGGCTCAGAAGATCGGCGCCGCCTCGAAGCGCTCGCCGAGCACCCGCGCGTGGCACACACGACAGGGGTTCATCGCCTTGACATGTTCGCCGATAGGCAGCAGCTCCAGCGACCGCTCGAAGACGCAGAGCGGCCGCCCTTCCGATCGGATGACCGACAAGCTGCGCAACGCGCCAGCGGCGGCCTGCTGCCGCATCAGCACCGAGTACAGGCGCGACTTGAGGCGCGCCGGCGCCCGCTCGGTGGGATGACGGGCGGCATCGACGCGTTCCGCCAGTCGAAGGAATGCCTGGTCTTCGCTCATCACCTTACTCTGCTTCCAACAGCCGCTTGAACTCGCTGCGCGCGCGCGCGCGCAGACGTTCGACTGCCTTCTCGGTTCGAGCCGCCTGCACCGCCATGTCCCTCGTACTGCGTTTTCCCAGTTCCGCCAGAGCAGCACGACACGGTACGGTCGGGAAGGCGGGCGAGCACACGCCGCACCTTCTCCTGCGCTCGGGCGCCGTCAAGCCGTTCATCGAAGCCCGGCTGCGTGACGGGTCCCGCGGACTCGAGCGAAAGCTCCGCCAGCGGCCCGGGCGCGCGCAGCTGGGAGCGGTAGTAGTCCTCGACCTTGTGTCTGGCGATGAGGATGAGCCACGCGGTCACCGACGAGTGTCCGGCAAAGGTATCGAGTTTCTGCAGCGCCACGAGAAGGACGTCCTGCACCAGGTCCTCGACCAGGTCCGTCCGCGGCGTGAGTCGTTGTCTCAGGTACGAGTAGACCGCATCGGTGTAGGTCGACACGAACTCGGCGGTGGCCTTGCGATCCTTCCTCAGGACCGCTTCGAGCAGTCCTCGCTCGTCTGACGTCGGGCCGTCGTCGACGTCTCGTTCCCGCCCCTGACCGGCCGGGCGGCGGCCTTGGACTCCATCTGTCTGGACCAGTCGTCTCGGCTCCAGGATTCCCCCTCTCCGCGGGGATCAGCGGCCCGATGTCGTCGCCGTGGCCGGACGCAGCGTGAATTTCTGCACGCGCCAGTTCAGCAGCTCGCCGACCCAGATCTCGTTCTCGCCGACGCATGCGAGCGCGTGGACCCAGCCGAGCTGCCCCGGCTTGCGGCCGGCCGCGCCGAACTGCCCGACGAGCTTGCCGTCGAGCGTGAACTTCTGCACCTGCCCCGGGAACATGGAGTTGGTGTAGAGGTACTGCGGCTGACCGGGCGTGATGCAGAGCGTGTTGGGCCAGAGCGTGTTGTGCTTGCCGTCGGCGCGCCGGCCGAAATCCGGAATCGGCGACACCCAGCCGGCTGGCTGCGTCTGGGCCGGGTCGTATCTGATTTCCCGCACGTAGTCGAGATTGTTGTCGAGGATCTGGACGCGGGCATTGGACCTGTCGGCCACATAGACGTTGCCTCGCGCATCCACCGCGATGCCATGCGGCGTGCTGAATTCGCCCGGACCGCCGCCCCGCTTGGATCCCACGAGCTTGACGATGTGCCCGTCCTTGTCGAACTTATGAACCGCCGAGTTCTGATAGCCGTCGCTCACGAAGACGTTGCCCTGCGCGTCGAACGCCACGTCGGTCGGCTCGTAGAAGTACCCGGGGCGCGGCGGCGGCACGGGCTGTCCCGGGTTCATGCCGGCGCGCCGGACGCGCTCGGCGACCGCCTCCGGCCGCCGACCCAGGATGAGCCGCACGCGATAGTCGGGGCCGAGTTTCACGACCTCGTCTGTACCGTTGTCGACGAGCCAGATGTTGTCCTCGCGGTCCACGCGGACCGCGTGCGCCCATCCTTTCGAATACAGGCTCTTGCCAATCTCCTTGGCGTAGGAGCCGTCCGCATTGAACGAGAAGATCCGGGCCATCTTCGGCTCGAGGATCGTGGACCCATCGTCGGCACCGGTGCGGGTGTAGACGAAGATCTGGCGCTTGGAATTGAGCGCCACGCC
>CAZCEL010000325.1:0-5986 GCA_964497175.1 uncultured Bifidobacteriaceae bacterium | reverse complement strand
CCGTAGGTGCCGATCTTGTTCGCCGCGTCACCGTTGGCCGCGATGCGGTCGGCGCCGACGACGACCAGGTCGACCGACCCGGTGCGCATCAGCGCTGCGGCCATGTTGTCGGCGATCACCGTCGTCTGAATGCCCTCGCGGACCAGCTCCCAGGCCGTCAGGCGGGCGCCTTGTAGAAAGGGCCGCGTCTCGTCAGCGAAAACCGCCACGCGCTTGCCGGCCTCCACGGCTCCGCGAATGACGCCCAGGGCCGTGCCGTACCCCGCCGTGGCCAGCGCCCCCGCATTGCAGTGAGTGAGGACCCTCGCGTCTTCGGGTACGATCGTGGCGCCGAAGGCGCCCATCGCCCGACAGTTGGCCACGTCCTCATCGTGGATGGCCGTCGCCTCGGCGTCGAGCCGGTCTTTGATCTGAGCAGGCGACGCACCGGCTTCGGCCGCGGCCGAAAACGCCCGCTTCATCCGATCGATGGCCCAGAACAGGTTGACCGCCGTGGGGCGGGTCGCAGCCATCATCTCGCACATTCGCAAGAACTCCGCGGCGAGCTTCTGCGTGCCCGTGGCTCCGCTCTTCCGGGTCCCGAGCGCGAGGCCCATGGCCGCAGCTACTCCAATGGCCGGCGCACCCCGGATCACCATCGTCTTGATCGCGCGCGCCACCTCGGCCGCCGTCCGGCACCGCACGTAAACCTCGCGGGCGGGCAGCTTCCGCTGGTCGATCATCACCACCGCATCGTCTTCCCGTGCGATCGTTGGGAGCACTGATAGATCCTACTCTGTCATTGTACCGGGCCAGTTTCATGGGGCGCCCGGCGACGCCTCTACAGCAAGTGGACATCAAACGGCAGCGGCAGCAGATCCTTCAGCCGATGCGTGCCCGTTTCTCTGGTGAGATTGGCGAGCGTGATCTCCAGATCGCCGCCGAACTCCCACAGAATCTGCCGGCACGCTCCGCACGGGGGCGTCGGCTGCTCGGTGTCGGCGACAATCGCGATGCGGGTGAACCGACGATGGCCCTCGGAGAGTGCCTTGAACA
Organism: uncultured Bifidobacteriaceae bacterium; assembly: GCA_964497175.1. Taxonomy (GTDB): domain Bacteria; phylum Acidobacteriota; class Vicinamibacteria; order Vicinamibacterales; family CAVVIG01; genus CAZCEL01. Next base: position 4,951 of record CAZCEL010000325.1, on the reverse strand, counting down.
TGGCGACGCGCTCGGCACAGATCGTCAAGCCGTAGGTCGCGTTCTCGATGTTGCAGCCGCCGATCACCTGGCCGTCGGCCGTCTCGAGCGCCGCGCCGACCTTGAAGCCGGAAAACCGCGCGTGGGCCTGCTCGCGCGCACGGCGCGCGGCGGCCACCAGATCAGAGCCGCTCAATGACGGCCTCGAGCAAGGCAATGAACTGGCCGCGCACGCGCCGGGTGGTGTCCATTACGTCGCGGTGATCGATGGGCCCCGGCAGCACGCCCGCCGCCATGTTGCTGATGCACGAGAGTCCGAGCACCTCGAGGTCCATGTGCCGCGCAGCGATGGCTTCGGGAACCGTCGACATCCCCACCGCGTCGGCGCCAATCGACCTCAGGTAGCGGATCTCGGCCGGCGTCTCGTAGCTCGGCCCGAGCAGCGCGGCATAGATGCCGTGCGACACCACGAGATCACACGCCGTCGCAGCCTCGTCGGCCACGCTGCGCAGTCTGGCCGAATAGACCTCCGACATGTCGGGAAATCTCGGTCCGAACCGCTCGTCGTTCTGGCCCACGAGGGGATTGGCGCCCGTCAGGTTGATGTGATCGTCGATCACCATCAGCGTTCCCTGCGAGAACGCGGTATTGATGCCGCCAGCCGCGTTGGTCAGGATCACGATCTTCACCCCGAGCATCCCGATCGCGCGGACGGCGAAGGTCACCGTCGCAGGTTCGTAGCCTTCGTACAGGTGGCACCTGCCCGACAGTGCCGCCACCAGTCGCCCTCCGGCCCGGCCGACCACGAGCCGGCCTTCGTGGCCGATCACGCCGGAGCCCGGCCAGTACGGCAGCGTGTCGTACGGCATCGAGACGGCGTCGGTCAGGGCGCCCGCGAAGTCCCCCAGCCCGGAGCCCAGGACGATCGCCATGCTGGGGATTTCAGGAACCCGTGCGCGGATGGCACCGGCGGCCTCCGAGACCCTGTCGTAGTAGGTGCTGTAGATTAGAGCCATCATAGCAGAAAGCCCGCAATCGTGGCGGTCATGAAGTTGGCCAACGTGCCTGCGAACATCGCACGCAATCCCAGGCGCGCAAGATCGTGCCGTCGATCCGGCGCGAGCGAGCCGATGCCCCCGATCTGGATCCCAATGGAGCTGAAATTCGCGAAGCCGCACAGCGCGAACGTCGCGATGGTGAACGAGCGGGGGTCGAGGCTCTCTTTGAGTGGCCCAAGCCGCGAGTACGCGACGAACTCGTTCAGGGCCATGCGCGTGCCGAGAAGATCGCCAATCACCGGTGCATCACGCCACGGCACGCCCATGGCCCACGCGATCGGCGCGAACACCCAGCCGAAGATCCGCTCGAGGCTCAAGTACCCCCCTCCAGGCGAAGGCACCTGACCGAGGAGCGTGTTGACGAGCGCCACGAGCGCCAGAAAGGAAATCAGCATCGCCCCGACATTGAGCGCCAGGTGCAGGCCCTCGCTGGTTCCCCGGCCGGCCGCGTCGATGACGTTCACGTCGGTCCGCGGTACGTCCAGACGTACCGTTCCCATGGTCTTGGGCGTCTCGGTTTCGGGCACGAGCATCTTGGCGAGCATGATCGTCCCGGGCGCCGTCATGATCACGGCCGTCAGCAGATGCCTCGCCTCGATTCCGAACAGGATGTACGCCGCCATGATGCCACCGGAGATATGGGCCATGCCCGAGGTCATCACCGTCATCAGCTCCGACTGGGTCATGCCGGAAAGATACGGGCGGATGGTCAGCGGCGCCTCGGTCTGACCCATGAAGATGCTCGCGGCCACGTTCAACGATTCGGCCCCGCTCGCCCGCATCACGCGGTGCATGAGGATGGCAAAGAGGCGCACGACGAGCTGCATCACGCCGAAGTAGTACAAGATGGCGAAGAGTGCCGCAATAAACACGATGGTCGGCAGGACCTGGAAGGCGAAGATCACGGCGTACTGGGCGCCGTCAGGTCCGAGCGCGCCGTTCATCACACGACTCCAGACGGTGGAGTCGCCGAGCGGGCCGAACACGAACGCCGACCCGATACCTGCGAACGCCAGCAGACGGTTGATCCCGTTGCCGAGCAGCGAGAACACCTGCTGGCCCACCGTGGTCTTCAGCACCAGGAGCGCGAACACCACCTGCAGGCCCAGTCCCCACGCAACGGTCGTCCAGTCGATCGCACGGCGATTGGTCGAGAAGACGTAGCCGAGTCCCAGGATGCTCGCGGCACCGAGGGCGGGCTGGAGGAGCGTCAGCATCACCGGACCTCGCCGACGATCAAGGCGCGCGCGGGAGGAGGCGCATCATCGAGTGCGATGGCCGCGGTCGCCAGCGGAAGCGCGGCGCCTATCGTGGCCTGGTCGCGCACGTGCAGCTCCAATAGCGGATTGCCGGCGTCGACGCGGTCGCCTGGCTTCACCCGAAGCACGATGCCCACGGCCGGATCCACCTTGTCCTCGACCCTGTCGCGACCCGCGCCGAGCGCGACCGACGCGCGGCCGATGAGCTCGGCATCGAGACGCGCCACGTACCCCGAACGCGGCGCGAGGACCGCGTGCCGAAGGGTCACGGAAGGCAACAATCGCTCATCGTCGACGACTCGAGGGTCTCCTCCCTGCGCCTCGATGATGCGCCGGAACCGGTCCAGAGCGCCGCCGGACCGGATGGCCGCGCGGACGCGCCGTGAGGCGTCGTCCCGATCTGTGGCGACGCCGCCGAGTACCAGCATCCGCGCCGCCAGCTCGACCGATACCGCGAGCAGGTCCGCGGGGCCGCGGCCCTGGAGCACCTCGAGGCTTTCAACGACCTCGAGCGCGTTGCCGACCGCGCGGCCCAGTGGCGCGTCCATGGCCGTGATGACGGCCTCGGTCTTCACGCCGGACGCGTTGCCGATCGACACGAGCGACTGGGCCAGACGCCGCGAGTGGGCCTCGGTCTTCATGAACGCACCGCTTCCGGTCTTGACGTCCAGCACGAGCGCGTCGATGCCCTCGGCGATCTTCTTGCTCATGATCGACGCGCTGATGAGCGGAATGCTCTCGACGGTTCCGGTGACGTCGCGCAGGGCGTAGAGCTTCTTGTCGGCAGGTGCAATCCTCTCGGTCTGGCCGATCATGGCGCAGCCGACCGAGACGAGCGCTGCCTTCATGTCCTCAATGGACAGGTTCACGCGAAACCCGGGAATCGACTCCAGTTTGTCGAGCGTGCCGCCGGTATGGCCGAGCCCGCGGCCCGACATCATCGGCACTTTCACGCCGCAGGCCGCCACGACCGGCGCAATGATGAGCGACGTCTTGTCGCCGACGCCTCCGGTGCTGTGCTTGTCCACCTTGACGCCCGGGATGCCGCCGAGGTCGACACGGTCGCCGGAGTGCACCATTGCGCGGGTCAACGACGAGGTCTCCGCGGCGGTCATCCCCCGCAGCACGATTGCCATCAGGAGCGCCGATGCCTGGTACTCGGGCCAGGCGCCCGAGGTGGCGCCGTCGACAAACGCACGGATCTCCTCCTCGCTGAGCGTGCCGCCGTCGCGCTTCTTGACGATGATGTCGACTGCCCGCACGTGCCTCCGGAAGGGTCGTCGGGCGCTGAGGTCCTCGGGTGGAGCCCGCAGTCTGGCGAGGCCCTCAGGCGCCCGCGGCGGGCGGCAGTATAGCGGATAGCGCGCGGCGCCCCGGCTTCAGAGGTGTTCGTCGCCAGACGGGCCGGAGCCGGACCGGCCGCGCGAAATTTCCGACCGGCATTGCGACTGCCGGGGCACTGAAGCCGATAGTTCAGGGGGAGGACCGGCCTCGTGCCGGCAGTGGAGTGGTGTTCAGTTCTGGAACAGTGACGGTCGGGAGCGGTCGATGAGCGAAGCGGAGACCACGCTGCCACCAGCTCTGACTGCACAGCTTGGCGAGCTTGCCAGGGCATTCAAGGCGGCGGCGCGGGTCGTCGTGCTGTACCCGGGCGGGCATCCAAGCGTCGGTGCGACCCTCAACCGGCTGGTTCAGCTCACCTCGTCCCCACAGATGCCAGGCGCCCTGCGGCTCGGCGTGACGAGCGACTCCCTGCTTGTCGACGGCCGGGCGCCGGCCCGTCCGGATTCCTCAATCGCGGAGCTCGCTGTCCTGCTGCACCGGCACGCGATCGGCGAGCTGGTGATCCACCCGGATGGTGACGTCGACGCCTGGGGACGCTTCCTGCGACTGGTCGGTCGCCCCCCTGAAGACGTGCGGGCCGAAGGTGGCCTTGCGCAGGTGTGGGCCGCGACTGCCTTGGGACATGTCGAGCTGCGCGAAGTCGACTACGCGGAACTGCTGCGCGAGCGCGAGGGTGCCGAGACGGTCGCCTGGGAGCAGGTGATCACCCGCTGCCTCGCGGGCGACCCGTCCGCTCTCACCAGGGAAATCATCGACGTCCTGCTCGAAGCCGCCGGCCACCCCGATCGTCTTCGTGCGCTGATCGAGGAGCTGGACGCGCGTGGATCCCGCGAGGGCCGGGGCCTGAGCAGCCGGACGGCCGCGCTCGTGCAGCTCCTGCGCGAGATTGTCGAGGCGATCGACGCGTCCTCGCCTGAGCGCACTGATTCGGTGCTGGACAACATGGGCGCCGCGATTGGACGGCTGTCGCCGGAGCTGATGCACGCGCTGGTGGCGACCTCCAGACAGGGCGACGACCGGGCCGCGGCGATTGTGACCGAGATCGCTGGCCGGGTGCCGGACAAAGACGTGGCCGGCTTCGTAGCGCGCAACGCAGGGGCCGAAGGCGCGGCGCTCGAGCGTCTCGCGCAGGTGTTCCAGACGCTTGTCGTCGACGACGGCCGCCGCGAGCGGCTGCTCGAGCTGGCCCGTGACGAGGCCGCTGCAACGCCGTTTGGCGCCGATCCGGGTTTCGACGACAAGTGGGATCAGCTCACCGAGAAGCTCCTCACCACCTACTCGGACAAAGCCTACGTGTCGGACGACTATGCG
>CAZCEL010000324.1:0-5986 GCA_964497175.1 uncultured Bifidobacteriaceae bacterium | reverse complement strand
GCGTCGTGGATCATCTCGTAGAGAATCACCACGTAGCCGGGAATCTGCAGAATCTGGTAGTTGTTGTTGTAGAGACGGGGAAAGATCGCATCGGGCAGACCGCGCGAGATGCACCGCACCCACAACGTGATGTCCTCGGTCCAGGCGCCGGGTCTCGGCTCGTCGAGCGACAGCCCGCGCCTGGACTCGGTTCGCGCGTCGGCCCTTTTCTGGGCCGCGGGCGTCAACGGCGGCAGCTTGCCGTCCGGCGGATCGACGATGAGGTGCGTCAGGTCCGGCCGATCGGCACGAGCCGCGCGCACTCCCTCCCCCCAGATGTTGCTGTCGTACCCGAGCCCCGCGGCCCGGCGCGCCGCCGGGGAGCTTGCCCGACGTCGCTGCTCGGCGAGCGCCGCCTGGTCCTGACGCTCGAGCGGGACGGCGTTGAGCACGGTGTTGTTCCAGATCGCCTGGAGGTCCGGGTCGCCCCAGGGCGTTCGCGGGTGCGTCCAGGCCGCGCCCCTGGCGGTCCGCGGCGATTCGACTTTCGCGGCTGCTGTCTGGCCAGCGGCTGGAACAGGAAGCAGCAGCCCGGTCATGACGGTGGCTACAAGGAGGCCGCTCAGGGTGCGAAGCAACCGGCTCATCGAGGACTCCCTTCACTCAGCTGTCAGCGATCAGCGATCAGCGATCAGCTTACAGCGGTCAGTCTGGGCTCAGCGTGAGCGCGTTCATCGAAGCTGACCGCCGATAGCTGACAGCTGAGAGCTTACCGCTGAATGCTGACCGCTAGTCTACGTCCGCCCTGCCTGCATCGCCGCCATTTCCTCGCGGTTCGGTCCGTACATCCCGGGCGCCTGGCCGCCGGCGAGGCGGCACATCAGGGAGAGCTGGCCCCGATGATGGATCGTGTGGAAGATGATCATCCCCCACAGGATGTCGCGAATTGGCATCGGACCCGAGAAGAACTGCAGCGATCGATCCAGATCCTCCGGTTTGAGCTGGCGAATGCGCGTCACCGCCTCCTGGTGCACGCGCTCGTAGCCGGGCGCGAGCGCGTCGATCGTGCGGGGCCGCTCGGCGTTTGGTGGTCTCAGGTCCATGGTGAATCGTCCGACCTCGATCCCGTGGCTCATGAACGCCTCGCCCTCGGCGAGGTGCCAGGCGAGCTCGCCAAGCGAGCGTCCGCCCGCGTCGGGTCGAAAGTCGTACTGCGCGGGCGGCAGTGCGCGCAGCAGCTTGAGCGTGTTGGCGGCCTCACGGTCCCACACGCCCAGGAACGTGTCGAGCTCGGTCATCGGCATACGTGCCTCCTTCAGCAACCCGCCGCGAATCCCGGTCGGGCCTCACATGGTGGACCACAATCGGGGCGGCGTGCAACGGTCGATGTCGCCAGCGTCGAAGCGGTCCATCGACGAGGGTGCGTTGCCACCTGGCCTGGCCAGGGGCCTGCTACGCGACCCCGCCAGCGCGCGCCTGCTTCAGGGCTCGAGCCGCCCAGACGAGCTCGTTGAAGAAGCGCTCCACGACGTTGACGCGCCCTTTCTTGAGCGGCTCGAACAGCTCGGGATTTGCCGGGACCGGTTCGTTCATGACCGCGAGGTACATGTCGACGGGCAAATGAATCGCGCTCCTGATCGGCCACATCTGCATCTCGACGGCAACCAGCCGCAGCTGCTCGACGGCGCGGGCGCCGCCAGTGTTTCCGTAGCTCAGGAATCCAACAGGCTTTTGCGCCCATTCGGCGTAGATGTGGTCCACGGCGTTCTTGAGCACCGCCGGGTAGCCGTGGTTGTACTCCGGCGACACGACGATGAAGGCGTCGCCCGCGGCAATGCGATCGGCCCAACGCTGCACCGTCGGGTCCTCGTAGGTGCCCGTGCCCCATGCGGGCGAGCGCGGCTGGTCGAAGAACGGCATTGGATAGTCCCGCAGATCGAGAAGCTCCGCCTCGACGTTGGGCAAACGGCTGGCTTCCTCACAGATCCAGTGGGCCGGCTTGTCGCCGAATCGGCTCTGCCGCGTCGTGCCCAGGATGACCTTCAGAGAGAGTGTCGCACCATCTCGATTCATCGCTCCGCCTCCACACCAAGTCGCGAACGTCAGGACGACAAGTCTACGGCAAGTCAGCAAGTAGGCCGACCGACCTCCTCCACAGATCGACCAGTGGGGGGAACGACCACGAGCCCGATCGCAGCGACCACTCGACGAAGGCGCCCGGCTCGCTGCTCGAACGGTGTCGAGGAGCGAGGAAACAGATGCGCGCAAAGCCGCGCGCGATCCGATGCACAGAGGCCGAGCGTTTCAAAGGGCGATCACCTGTGACGGCTGCCGTGTCGCGTCCAGGCGGCGCGAGTGGCTGTGTTAGAATCGAAATTTTCGTGGGCCAGTAGCTCAATTGGCAGAGCAGCAGACTCTTAATCTGCGGGTTGAAGGTTCGATTCCTTCCTGGCTCACCAACATTAGGCGACTTGGCGAAGAGTGCCGAGCTGCCGCAATCACCGACCCTCTGTCCTCCAGCAGTCATGCCCTCGGCCCGCGTAGCGCGCGAACGTGTGCCTGCGCCGAGGCCTTGCCGAGTGCAGCGCGCGATCGGAACCCACGAGTCGTGGGCACCGGTTCCAGCACGATCGCCCGGCCGCAACGCTATCCTGACCGCTCGACCGTCGACGCGAAAGGCGCGCGGGAGTCTCATCGCCTGATAGGTGCCAAGACGACGGCCGGCCGGGATCGATTCGACGACGTGGCGTTCACTCCCGGTGGGGCTGCGGCCGGCGATCGCGGGCGTGTCCACGCGGCCACTGGCGACGAGCTGGAGCAGCGACTCCACGTCGCGGCGCAACGCCTCGTCGTCCTGGCAGGCCTCACGCAGGAACGCGTCGCGCGCGCTCGGGTCGCGCGCCAACGCCTCGTAATAGATGCTCGAAACCTGCTGCCAGCGCTCGATCGGCGATAATCGCAGGCGCCGTGAAGCCTGCTGGGTTGACGTGGCAATGCCGTCGCGGCGTCTGGTGGCTGGCCGGACTGCTGCTCGCACTGGTGCCGGTCGGGGCCGCCGCGCAGATCGGCTTCGGATTCGGCGTCAGGTACCGTAACGCGCCCTACGACGGCCGTGTCGCCCTGATGCGCGTGAGGTACCACACGTACCCCGGCTGGGCTTACGACTATCCGGCGATGGAGCGCAATCTCGCGCGCGTGCTCCACGACATCACAACGCTCCGCCCGAACCTCGAGGCTGCCGACGTCCTGGATTTCGACGATCCGGAGCTGTTCAAGTATCCGCTGGCGTACCTGTCCGAGCCGGGCTACTGGTATCCCAGCGCGAGTGAGGCCGAGGGGCTCCGCACCTACCTGCAGAAGGGCGGATTCCTCATCGTCGACGACTTCCACTTCGCGAACGAATGGTCCGTCTTCGAAGCGGCCATGCGGCGGGTGCTGCCGGCCGCCCGCATCCAGCGCCTGGATGTCACCCACCCGATTTACAACAGCTTCTTCGCGATCGACTCGCTCGACGTCCCGTATCCGGGCACCTCCGGGTCCAGGGCGCTGATGGGTGAGTTCTTCGGAATCTTCGAGGACAACGACCCGCGCAAACCCCTGACCGTCGTGATCAACTACAACATGGACCTTGGCGATTATCTCGAGTGGTCCGCGGATCCCGCGAACCGCTATTCGCTCGTTCCCACCAACGAGGCGTACAAGTTCCTGATCAACTACGTGATCTACGGCCTCAGTCACTGATCACGGGTGGCCCCGCGGCAGTGGGGCGATGCGGTTGAATTCCCCGCGAATGCGGGACGGGGATGCCTCGGCGGGTCGACGCAGCCGGCGGCGTTCGGTGCTGAATCTCGACGACGAGTGGACCCTGTCTGTCCTCCCGACGTATCCTCCCGATGTGAATCTGCAGGCGGCCCTCGACCAAGCAGCGCGCGACACGCGTGGCGGCCTCCGGCGTCTGGTGCGCGACTGGCGGTTCACCACGGCCGCGGTGCTGATCCTCGGCCTCGCCATCGGCGCCACCACGGCGATCTTCAGCGTCGTGAACGCGCTGCTGTTCCGTGACCCGGCCTTCGCCGACCCCGATCGCCTCGTCGACATCTACCAGAACGATCCCGCTGGCAGGCCGCTCCTCGTCACCTCGTATGCCGCGTACACGGAGATGGCGGCGTACACCGACATCTTTGCGGCGACGATGGCTGGTAGCATCCCCACTCCCGCCCGGTATCTCCACGACGGCGGCATTCGCTCGGCGACCGTCGAGTACGCGACGGCGACCTATCTCGACGTCCTGGGACTCCGGCCGTGGCTCGGCCGCTGGTTCGACCAGACCGAGGAGCGGCCCGGGGCCCCGCCCGTCGCCGTCCTCGGCCAGCAGACGTGGACCCGCGTGTTTCGCGCGGATCCCTCCATCGTCGGACGCGTCCTCCGGATTGAAGGCGTGCCGGTGACGATCGTCGGCATCGGCCCTGCCAATCACCGCGGCACCGTCGACGTCGGTCTCGTCACCGATTTCTGGCTGCCGATCACCGCGTTCCCTGTGCTGGGCCAAATCCCCGCGCCGCGTGGAGCCCCGACGATATTCGCGCCCCTGCTCGTCAAAGCGCGTCTGCGCGAGAGCGTCACTCTGGCGCAGGCCAAAGCTGCGATGGACGTGCTGGCGAACCGGCTCGAGGCCGAGTCCCCGGATCTGGTTCGCGGCGAGGGCGAGCTTGCCCTGGGCAAAGGCATCACGGTCGTCCCCACGACCGACGTGCGGATCCATCCGCTGGCGGACGCGCCGATCATGGCGGTCGCGTCGGTGGTGCTCGTTGTCGTCGGCCTCATCCTCGCGATCGCGTGCAGCAACCTGGCGACGCTGCTGCTGGTACGTGGCGCGGCGCGGGCGAAGGACATCTCGGTGCGGCTGGCCATGGGCGCCACGCGCCGTCAGCTGGTGCGGGACCTGCTGACCGAAAGTCTGCTGCTCTCACTGGCGGGCGGCATCGCGGGTTGCGTCCTGGCGTGGTGGGGCCTGCAGGCGCTGCACGGCGTCGACCTCCCTGTCACCGTGGATCTGACCCTTGACTCCCGCGTACTCGCCTGTGCGCTCGCACTGTCGCTGGTCACGGGCGTGGCGTTTGGCCTGATGCCGGCGCTCAAGGCCACGAGGCTCGACCTTCTGCCGGCACTGCGCGACGAAGGGCTGCCGCCGATCGATCATCGGCGGCTCACCTTGAAGAACGCGCTGCTCGTGGTGCAGGTGGCGGTCTCCGTGCTGCTGCTCGGCGGCACGAGCATCTTCCTGCAGCAGCTGGCGGCGACACGAGCGCTGCGCATTGGTTACGCCGTCGAGGGCGTGGCCATGCTCGAAACCGACGTGCGTTTCGGCGGCTACTCGGCGGCCGCGGCCCTGAAAATGTACGACGAGCTCCTGCGGCGAGTCGCCGCCGTGCCTGGCGTGCAGTCCGCGGCGCTGTCACGCGGCCTGCCGATGGGGGTCGAGGGCACCATGCCGATCGTCGTCGAAGGGGCGGCCAGCGATACGAGGTCACCACCCGCCGCGATGATCTGGGCCGGGCCGGGCTTCTTCGAGACGCTGCGCATTCCGCTGCTGCACGGGCGTGTGTTCGACGCACGCGATCGCGCGGACACCCCCCGGGTCGCGGTGATCACCGACACGATGGCGCGGCAGTACTTCGGCGCAACAGACGCGGTCGGCCGTCGGTTCCGGTTCCAGGCCGAGCCGGGGTCCTGGCGGGAGGTGATCGGCGTGGTCCGCGACACGGGCACCGGGGATTTCGCCGATGACGTCGTCGATCCGGTCGGGCCCCTGTTCTACAACTCGTACACGCAGGCCGGCCTGCCGCCGACGACCGTCACCGCGCGGACGGCTGGTGATGCGGCCGCCCTGGTCGCGGCGATGCAACGCGAGCTGCGCGCCGTGGACGTCTCGCTGCCAGTGATGACGGCGACGACGATGGCGCAGCAGCTGGAGAAGCCGCTGGCGGGGCCGAGGGCGGTCGCCGCG
>CAZCEL010000323.1:798-5986 GCA_964497175.1 uncultured Bifidobacteriaceae bacterium | reverse complement strand
CACGTAGTAGATGGCCAGCTCGCCCGAGAACCGCACGAAGTCCATGCGCCCGCCGTTCGCGAGCCAGCGGCTTCGGACATACGCGAGGCCGACCGCCAGCCAGAGGGCGATTGGCAGGTGAAGGACGGTCAGCACCTGAGTGTCGCTGCCCTGCGGGAAGCTATCGAGCCGTCCCGGATTGTGGAAGGAGTACACGTTCGCGAACACGGCGGCGGCCGCGAAGGGCAGCGCCAGCGAGAGGCCGCGCACAACGTCCGACCCGCGCTTCCACACGAAGTAGACGGTGAGCAGCGGGAAGGCGAACAGGCTGGCATTCCGGGCGTAGAACGGCGGCAGTTCTTCGTCAGGGCTGAGCGGGATACCGAACAGCGCCGGCAGCTTGACGGCCAACGCCGCGGCGAGGACAAGGCTCAAGACGACGAGGAGCTCGGCGCGACTGGTGTTCGCCGACTGATCGGTAGCATCCGGGGCAACGACCAGCTGTTTCCACAGCCGCTCGGAGTGCGCACGTGCGAACTCGCGTGACAGCGCATCGAGGCTGCCCATGCGCTTGACTGCGACCAGGAAAGCTTCATCCTTCGCCAGGCCGGCCTCGGTAAGCGCCATCAGCTCGTCGCGCAGGTGTCCCTCGAGCTCCTCCACGTCTGGACCGTCCAGAGCCTGGCGGCGGCGTAGGTACGCCCGCCACTGCGCGATGTGCTCCTCGAGCGGCTGATCGGCGAACCTCGTCATACTGTGCACGCCCGCATCCAGATTCCCCGCAGCGTGCCGTCCACGGCCCGCCACTGCTGCCGCTGGGCGGCGAGCTGCGCGCGCCCTTCTTTCGTGATCCGGTAGTACTTGCGCCTGCGCCCCTTCTCGGATGCGGCCCACTTCGCCGCGACGTACCCTTGGCGCTCGAGCCGGTGCAGCACGGGATACAGCATGCCGTCGGTCCACTGCAGATGCCCGCCCGACAATTCGGCCACGCGCTTGATGATGGCGTAGCCGTAGCTGTCGCCCTCGGCGAGGATGGCGAGCACGAGCGGCGTCGCGGACGCGGCAACCAGGTCCTTGCTCAGGTCCATACGTAGAAGCCTTATACATTGTTGTTCTATGTATGTCAATGACCCGAAGACCGTGACCCCACAGGCGCCGGAACGGCTCTATGGACGGCACCTCGCCTTGTTGCCGAGCCTGCCTGCGGTACTGGTGAGATGCCTTCCAGCCTAGACATCGGCCAGCGTGAGCGGGCGCGGCTGACGGCCATCAACGTCGGTAAAGCCGTACTCGCGCGCCAGAGCCGCGGCCACGACGACCGACCCGCTGAACCGGGACGCGCCTGAATCCGCGGCCAGCGCGGCAATGCCCCGGCCGAGAAACTCCGGGCTCTCGGAGTTGCTCAGGTCGAAGATGCCGGCGCCCAGCACCGCCTCGGTGCGGACCAGACCCGGGTAGAGCGACACGACCGTCACACCGTGCGGCTTCAGCTCGTGGGCCATATCCGCCGTCAGCTTGTCGGTCGCCGCCTTCGAGAGCCCGTACACGACGTTGCCCGCGTGCTTCTGAGCCGCCCACTGCGAGATGTTCACGATGAGGCCGCGGCGGGCGTTCACCATCCTGCGAGCGGCGTGCTGACTTGCGACGTACGCGGCGCGCACGCCGGCCGTGATCATCGCGTCCCAGCGCCACAGCGGCTGCTCCCAGAAGGGATCGCTCCACGTGAACCGACCGCCCTCCACCATCCGCTCGTATCCTCCCCACGCGTTGTTCACGAGGATGTCGAGCCTGCCGGCCGTCTCGTCGATCTGGCGAAACACACCGGCGACGGCCGGATCGTCGGTGTGATCGCAGGGCACGGCGGTGATGGCCGCGGGGAGCGCGGCACTGCCGATGGCGCGGCCCGTCGCAAAGACCCTCGCACCTGCGTCCGCGAGGCTGAGCGCGACGCCACGCCCGACGCCACGGCTCGCACCGGTTACGAGTGCCACCTGCCCACGGAGTCCTTCCATTTCAACCTCCTGCGGTTAACCTCTCACGATCAGAAGTGCCTTTCGGAAGTCAGTGTTGCGCCGGCTCTGGGCCGTGTGCAAAGAACGCCCTTGGAGCGGGCCGCGCCGGCGACAGTCGGCAAACGTCCTGAAGGCGCCGAGATCCGCGCGGGGGTGACGAAGCGGCGAAGCCGGCCGGACCAGCCAAGGCCGCGAAGGCGGGTGACGAAGCGGCTCGATCCCACCGCGGAGCTGCCCGCGTGATCACCTGGGGGTGACCTCAGGGGGCGGAAACAGCACCCCACGCGCCAGCTTCCACTCCGGGTCGAGCGCCGCCTTCACGGCGCGCATCTCCGCGATGCCCTCCTCGCCATACAGCTCGCTGAGCAGCTGCTGCTTGACGCGGTTGCGGCCGACGCCGTGCTCGGCCAGCGGCGCGCCGCCAAGCCTGATCGCCTCGCGCCCGAACGCCTGCATGGCCGCTCGGCCCGATTCGACGTCCGCGAACGAGCGCGGGATGACGTTGGGGTGCACGTTGCCGTCCGAGATGTGTCCCCAGACGGCGGCGTCGAGCCGGCGCCGCTGGAGCTCATTGTCGTAGAAGTCCAGCAGCTCCTCGAGCCGATCGATGGGCACGATCATGTCGCCGCCGGTCTTCTCAATCCGGCCATCGACCAGCTTCTGCGCGCGCCCGACACGCTGATTGACCGAGGCAGGCACGCCTTCGCGCAGGCTGAGCAGCTGCGCCGCCCGGCTGCTGTCCCCCGGCACGGCAATCTCCACGTCCTCGAGCACGCCGTAGTCGGAGAGGAGGGTGCAGAAGCGCGCGAGCGGCGTGTCCGTTGCGCCGGACGAGCCCGAGCGGCCGATATCTTCGTAGGCCTGTGCGCCGGTGGCGTCGGGGGGAAGCTCGAGCGTCACGAGCAGTGCCATGGCCGCCCACGCGGGCAGCCGTACGTGGCACTGACGATCGACGCCGTCCTCCCGCAGCAGCTCCAGCGACCGTCCGTCCATGTGCTCCATGGCCGAGACGTCGAGGCCGCGAGGGTCCCTTGTCTGCCAGGTGCGCATGGAGATATCACGCACGCGGAGCACGAACGAGAGCGCCGCCTGCCGATCCCTGAACGGGACGAGCGCCAGACAGAACGCCGGCCGCACCGGCAGCACCCGGAGCGTTGCCTCCGTGATGACGCCGAGCGTTCCCTCGGATCCGATGAACAGATCGATCAGATCCATCTCGGGACGGGCATAGTAACCGGCCGACAGCTTGGCCACGTCCGGCATCCGGTAGCGGGGCACCGGCACTCGGACCGTCCGGTCGCTGAGCTCCAGCTCGAAATAGCCGTCGGGGTGGGCTCGCGTGGCGCCGCGCTCGACGTCGAGGACATCGCCGTTGGCGAGCACCACCGTCAGCCCCTCCACCCATCGACGCGTCGTGCCGTACTTGAACGTTGCGGCGCCCGCGGCATTGGTCGAGACGGTGCCCCCGACGAAGGCGCCCGGAAACGTCGACGCCGGCGGATAGTAGCGCCCGATCCGCGTCAGGGCCGATTCCAGCTCCTGCAGGCTCACGCCCGCCTGCACCCGCACCGAGCTGTCGCTGAGATGCTCGATTCGGCGAAGGCGCGCGGTGGTGATCACGGCGTCGCCCATCGGCGTCGCGCCGCCGGTGAGCGAGGACTGCGCGCCGATGGGCAGCACGGCGCTTTCTGTGCGCACGATCCGGGCTACGTCAACCTCGTCGCTCGGCGAGTACGCGCCGGCCAGGTGCCCGCCGGGGACGTGCGCGGCGTCCTCCAGATAGGAGGCCAGCACCTCGGGGTCGCGCACGGCTGCGACCTCACCACCGGAACCGCGCGCCGGACGGCTGCGAAGGGAGTAGCGATGCCGGCGCACCTCGCGAGTATACCGTCGACCTGCGTCTGTCGCCCGCAGGTGTCACGGCGGGACACAATCAGAACGTCACACGAAGTCCTACGCGGAACCTCCGGGGGGCGGTGTACCCGTCAACCCGGCCGAACGCCGAGCCCGAGTTCTGATTGATGCGCCAGGCGACCAGGTGGTTGGTCGCGTTGTAGATGTCGGCGTAGAGACCCGCAACGATGCGGCTGCGCACCGGGAATGTCTTCTCGACCCGCAGGTCGAACACGTTCGTCGCGGGATACTCGCGCGCGCCGATCGGCTCCACCCGCACTTCTGCCCTGGTGCGCGGGTCGAACGAGTTGACCAGGCGTGCCCATGGCACCCCGCTCGTGAACTGGTAGAGCCCGCTCACGCGAACGCCTCCCCAGTACGGAATCGTATAGGTGCCGAACGCCCGCACGTCGTGCCTGCGATCGAACACGGTGCGTCCGACCGTGTTGATCGTCTTGTTCGGGTTGGCGAAATTGCCGTTGTTGCCGACGTCGGTGTTCGCGGCGTTGCTGCCGTTCTCGTTGTCGAAGCTCCCGACCGTTCGGCCCCACGTGTAGGACAGCTGCGCCGACCACCCATTCGCATGTCGCCGCGTGCCGATGAGCTGCACCGCGTCGTAGTGGCGCCATGCACCCTCAGGGTTGGTCATGACGTAGTGAGCCTCCGTCGACTGCGGGTTGATATAAATCGTCAACGGTCCGCCATCGTCTGTCGTACCGGAGACTCCGTCCGGACCTGGATCGACGACGGCAGTTGGCACCCACGTCGAACCTGTGTCGATGAAGCCGATGGTGTTCCGCGTGTTGCGGCGGATGTACTGCGCTTTGACCGAGAGGCGCGGCCAGATCTCGCGCTCCACGCCGGCAAACCACTCCTCGGCGTACGAATGCTTGACACCGGGATCGATGACCGTGTTGACAAGGGCTTCGCCGGAAAAGCGCGAGACCTCCTCGTACTGGTTCGGGCCGAGCACCCGCGCTTCGATGGAGTCCGTAGAGGCAAAGCGATCAAGGTACTCGTAGAAGCGCGTCGACATGGGATCGTGATAATGACCGTAATGCGCGCGCACGACCGTGCGATGGTCCGATGACACGTCCCAGGCGGCGCCGAGGCGCGGCGAGATCGAATGGTTGGCATACGGAGCCGAAGCAGGGGTTGGCACGGAACTGTCGTAGAAGCCCATCCGGACGCCCGGCTCCAGAGTCAGCGGGCCACGCTGCCAGTTGTCGCGCACGAAGAAGCTTGTACGGTGATGAGACGGGCGATAGTGCGCGCCGTTCCAGAAGTCTACAAGCTCCGGCTGG
>CAZCEL010000323.1:0-788 GCA_964497175.1 uncultured Bifidobacteriaceae bacterium | reverse complement strand
GAACGGCTGGCCGTCGCGGTCCAGGAAACGCATATTCCCGGGATACCGAAAGTCGTCCTCAATGCCGGCGCGCTCGTGTTCGACACCGGCTTTGAATTCGGGGGCACCTGTCGATCCAGTGACAAATCGCGTGATCGCCACCTGACCCGAGGAAACGGTCCGAGCGGAGTCGATCATTTGTGGGTAGTTCACTGAGAACACGCGGGTCGCCAGGTCAAAATGCGGCGGCGGACCGTCACGTTGCCCGGCGGCACTCGGCCCCTGGCCGCTGAACCCGTGGAACCGCCCGTAACGCGCTTCGACCAGTGTGCGGTTGTCGAGCGTCCAGGTGAGCCGCAGGTTCTGAAGGTCCTGTCCGCCATCAAATGATGCCAGCGCCTCCGGCTTGAACCTGGGGCCGGCATTGCCGTTCACCGATTCGCTGGCGTTTCTGGTCGCGTAGCCTTCGAGCCGCATCGCGGTGGTCGGCGCCGTCGTCAGCTTGGCGATCAGCTTGTTCTCGTGACTGTCCGCCAGTGGCTCGTCGGGTGTGCGAGGCTGGGATGCGAACGCAGAGACCCTGTACACGTTCCTGTAGTACTCGGTGCCGGCAAAGAACCAGATGCGGTCGCGCACGATCGGGCCGCCAAGCTGCCCGTCTGCATTGCGCCACTCGAGCAGCTCGTTCCACTTCGCCCACGCGCGGCGCGTCCACCAGTACTCGCCGAGCCCCGAGAAGCGGTTGGTGCCCGACCGGGTGACGGCATTGAGCAGCGCCGTTGTGTACTCGCCGTACTCGGCGCCAACGC
>CAZCEL010000322.1:0-6002 GCA_964497175.1 uncultured Bifidobacteriaceae bacterium | reverse complement strand
CTGACGTGTCGCACGACGGCGAGCCAGGTCAGAAACTGCGAGATCTCGGCGGCGCTCATCTCGGACGCGTGCCTCTTGTTGTGGACGACGATGTACCGACGAATCCAGTGGACATATGCTTCCTCAGCGCGGCGCTGCGCACGTTTCAGATTCATTCTGCCCTTACGGATCAGGGCGAGCTCACACTGGAGCGGATCGGCGAGGGCACGAAAGAGGGCATGGTCTCGTTCGCCTGCCCCTTGATCGAGAACGCGCTCGCCGATGGGTACGGCGGCGAAGGCGCCGAGGACGAGAGCCTGCCACGGGACCGGCGGGCGGCGATCGCACGCGCCGTCGAGCAAGAGCGGAGCCGACTCGATCGTGGGGAGGCGGCGACGACCGAGCCACAAACCCAGCGTGGACGCGAGATCAAGGGCCGAACGGACATGCCGACCATTCTCATCGACCGCTTGGTTCGTCACGGCGCGACGAACAAGCCGAAGAACTTCCCTTCAAAGACCGCGGCAAGCCCAGTTAGGGCAACCTTAATCGATGGCTTTGGCCCGAACACCCGCGGCGTAAGCGGAATCCGGCTGACGCCGGATCCCACGTCGATGGCGCCGATGTGCCGTCCGTCCCGCCAGCGATTCCATGCGGAACTCCGGTCCGTGCGCTATCATTTCTCAAAGCTGGGAAAATCTCGCAGAAGCCAATGTCGCGAACCTGCATCGTTCTCCTGCTGGCCGGTGCGATGGTGTCCGCCATGGCGCGGCCCGCGCGCGCTCATCATGCGTACGCCGCCTTCTATTTCCAGGACCGGACTGAGAGCCTCGAGGGGAACCTGGTCGAATTCGAGTTCCGCAACCCTCACTCGATCGTCCACATCGAAGTGTCGGATCCGAAGGGTCAGGTGCAGCGGTGGGCGATCGAGTGGTTTTCGGGGCAGCGCCTCAGTCAGCAGGGGGTGACCAGCCAGACGCTGAAGCCCGGCGATCGGCTGCTCGTCACCGGCAGCCCGGGCCGCAACGTCGACGATCACCGCATGCTCATGCGCACCATTACGCGGCCGAAAGACGGCTGGAAGTGGAGCGCGGCGGCGCCCCAGCGCTGACGCCGTCTACCTCCATCGAGTACTGGCGGCTCGCGTCTACTTGGGTCTGGTCGGCGTCTTGCCGTCGTTCTGATCGGCGCCACCCGGAACGACGTCGGGCGTCGGCTGGGCGACGCGGTTGCCTTCGGCGTCACGGAGAACGCGGTTGTTCCGGCCGCAGTCGAAGCAGGTTCGGCCGTTGTCGGCCATGCCCTCGGTCGAGATGCCCTGCTCGGCCATGAGCTTTCCCAGGAAGTCGGCGGTTGCACGCTGCTCCTTGAAGAACAGCGAGTAGAACACCCCGTTGGCAATCGTCCAGGGCGTCCACCCCTGCTCACTTCGCGCATCCGTCTTCGCGCCGTTCTTCACCAGGAACTCGACGACGGAGTTGGCGCCGCGGTACGCGGCGCCGTGCAGGGGCGTCTCACCGCGATCGTTTCTGGCGTTGATGTCGTTGCCGAGCGCCACGAGCATCTTCACGG
Organism: uncultured Bifidobacteriaceae bacterium; assembly: GCA_964497175.1. Classification (GTDB taxonomy): domain Bacteria; phylum Acidobacteriota; class Vicinamibacteria; order Vicinamibacterales; family CAVVIG01; genus CAZCEL01. The sequence continues at coordinate 4,451 of CAZCEL010000322.1, read as the reverse complement.
CCTCGAGCGCCTCGGGTTCATCGTCGGTCTGCGCGCCACCGTCCTCGCCCGGATTCCACATGTCGACGCCTGCTGCCACCATGAGCGGGGTGGTCTTGTCGGCGTTGGACGTGTTCGGATTGGCGCCGGCATCGAGCAGCACCTTCATGACAGCTGTGTCGACGTTCTTGGCCGCCAGCAGGAACGGCGTCGCGCCAACGCGGTTCAGGCGGTTCCGGTAGCCGTCTCTGAAGTCTCGCGTCATCGCGGCGTTGACGTCTGCGCCGTGGGCGATGAGCTTCCGTACGAGATCCAGGCTGCTCAGATTGCCCTTTCCCACTGGAGGCGGCATGAAGCCGATGTTCGTCCGCCGGATCCGGACGACCTGGTGGAGCGCCGTGAAGCCCTGCTTCGCGGCATTGACGTCCGCGCCCTTGTCCACGAGGAACGCGCCGAGCTCCCAGTGGCCGTTCTGCGCGGCGAGCACCAGGGCGCTCGTGCCGTCCGGGAGCGCGTCGTTGGCGGTGGCGCCGGCGTCGAGAAGCGCACGGACCGCCTCCATGTTCCCGAGCTGGACCGCGAAGAGGAGCGCCGTGAAGGCAGGGCGTCCCGCGCCTGCGCCCGGTCCGGCGGCGGCTCCGACGGCTCCCGAGAAAACGCCCGGTGCGCCGCGTCCCGGCTGGCGCGGAGCTTCAGTTCCGGATCCTTCGCCCGTGCGAGCGCGAATGTCCGCGCCGGCCTCGACGAGCACGCGGATCGCATCGGCATTGTTCTCGGCAGCCGCCCACATCAAGGCCGTCTGGCCGCGACTGCTCTCGCGGAGGTTCGGGTCGGCGCCGTGCGCCAGCAGCGTGCGCAGCACATCGGTCCGGCCAGTACGAGCGGCGGTCATCAGCACGCTCTCTCCGCCTGGCAGCGTCGTGTTGGCGTCCGCGCCGCCCTGCAGGAGCTGCCGCACGATGGCCGCGTTTCCGTTGGTGCATGCCAGCGACAGAGGAACGACACCGTAGCGGTTCGCGGCCCTGACGTCCGCCCCGGCCCGGACGAGCAAGTCGACGATCTGCACGCGGTCGTAGTGGACGGCCCAGTGCAGGGCAGTGCTGCCATCGCTCTCCGCCGCGTTGACATCGGACCGCTGGTCGAGGAGCACACGCACCGCCTTGACGTCGCTCTGCTTGACGGCCTCGATGAGCGTCAGATCGCGCGCGGCGCCGAGGGTCGCCGCCCCGGCACACACCAGCACCGCCACGGTCATTGCCTGCCGTCCACGCATGATGCCCTCCCGCACGTCCCGTGTCCTCCGTTCGCTGTCGCGTGGGCCCTTGGTGCCCGTCGCGCCTTACAAGTCGGTCAAGCGGCCCGTGCTGTCTGCAATCCCGTCCACGTGTACGCCGACCTTGCTGAGCAGGGTCAGGCCGAGGTTCGTCATCGGGGTGTCCATTGGGTACTGCAGATGGCGCCCGCCCCGAAGCTGCCCGCAGCCACCGCCCGCCAGCACGACCGGCAGGTTCACCGGTGTGTGGTGATCGCTGTCGCCCATGCCGGTGCCGTACATCAGGATCGTATGGTCGAGCAGCGAGCCGTCGCCGTCGGGCGTGTCGCGCATCTTCTCGACCAGCCGGGCAAAGAGCGACATGTGGTAGGCATTGATCTTGGTGGCCTTGCCGATCTTTTCGGGATCGAGCTGGTGGTGCGACACGGTGTGGTGCCCGTCAGGCACGCCGATCCAGGGATACGCGCGGCCGCTCAGCTCCCGGGAAATCTGGAAGGCAGTGACCCGTGTGACGTCTGCGCGGTACGCCAGCAGGTTCAGGTCATACATCAGTTTCGCGTGCTCGTCGAAGGAGTCGGGGATGCCGACCGGTGTCTCGCCGATCGGCGCCTCGCTCGCCGCCGTCTGCTTTTCGGCCCGCACGATTCGCTGCTCGACATCGCGCACCGACGTCAGGTACTCGTCCACCATCCTCCGGTCGCCGGCACCCAGGCGCTTTTGCAGCCGGGCCATATCCGCGAGCGCCAGGTCGAGGACGCTGCGATCCTGTCGCAGCCGGGCCGACCGCTCGGCCGAGGTTCCGCCCTCGCCGAAGAGGCGCTCGAACACGGCCCGAGGGTTGCTCTCCATCGGCATGGGCGTCGTCGGTGTCTTCCACGAGAAGGTCCGCTGGTAGACGCAGCTGTAGCCGTTCTCGCAGCTGCCGACGACGAAGTCGTGGTCGAGGGCAAGCTGCAGCGAGTTGAGCGGCGTGTCCTTTCCAATCACCGCGGCGGCCATCTGGTCGATGGAGATTCCCGCCTCGACGTCCGCCCCCTCGGTCTTCTTGGGTCGAACGCCGCTCAGCCACGCGACGCCTACCCGAGTATGCACACCTCCGCCCTCGCTCAGGTTTTCGGCGCCCTTGTTGCTCAGGCCGCTGAGCACGACGATACGATCGCGCACCGATTCGAGGGACTTGAGCACGGGGGTCAGCTCGAACTCCGGGCCCACCCGCTTGGGATGAAAGTTCGGCAGGTAGGTGCCGTTGGGCGCGTAGAAAAAGCCGAGCCGGGGTGTGGGCTGCGCGCCGGCCGCGGTCTTCGCGACGGCCGAAAGCGCGGGAACCATCGCGTCGAGCAGGGGCAGCGCGAGCGTCGCCCCCATGCCGCGGAGAAAGGTCCGGCGGGGCAACGCGATCCTGGTGATGATCATGATGCTGTTCCTCGAGATGGGCCGATTGCCCGATTGGTCGGTTCAGCCGTCCTCCTCATCTGGAACGGGACGCTGCGGACGATGCCCAGGATGAGCGACGACATCTTGTAGTGGCTATCGGCCGCGTCGCGCACGATCTTGCGCACGGCCGGCATGTCGTAGTACTCGACGCCGCGGCCGAGCGCGTACGTCATCAACTTCTCGGTCAGCGTGCCGACGAACCGGTCGGGCCGTCTGACCAGCGCCGCCCGGAGATCCTCGACGCCCCCAAACGCCACGCCGTCTGGCATCACGCCGGACGTGTCGATGGGCCCGTACAGCTCGTCCAGCTCACGCGCGCGGCCCACGGGATCGAAGCGCTCGAGCGCGAAGCCCAGCGGGTCGATCATGGCGTGGCAGCTTGCGCACACCGGGTTGCTGCGGTGGGCGGCCATCCGTTCACGCATCGAGGGGTTTCTTCCGGCATACGCCCCGCCCTTCTCGGGCAGTGCCGGCACGTTGGGCGGCGGCGGCGGCGGCGGCGTTCCCAGGATGTTCTCGAGGATCCACTTGCCACGGAACACCGGCGAGGTTCGCACCGGTTGCGACGTGATTGTCAGGATGCTTCCCTGGCCCAGCAGGCCGCGGCGAGGACTATCGGCGATCGTGACGCGGCGGAAATGGCTCCCCCCCACGCCCGATACACCGTAGTGACGCGCCAGGCGGTCGTTCAGAAACGTGTAGTCGGCGGTCAGCAGATCGAGTGCGCTCCGATCCTCGCGCACGATGCTGTCAAAGAACAGCTCCGTCTCGCGACGGAAGCTCTGGCGCAGCGTGGCGTCGAAATCCGGGAACAGCACTTCCGACGGCGTGACGATCGCCAGATTGCGGAGCTGGAGCCATTGTCCCGCGAAATTCGCCGTGAGCGCATCCGAGCGGGGATCGAGCAGCATCCGCCGGACCTCGCGCTCGAGCACCGCCGGACTGCTCAGCCGGCCTTCGGCTGCCAGCGAGAGGAGCTGATCGTCGGGCACGCTGCTCCACAGGAAGAACGAGAGACGGGAGGCAAGCTCGAGATCGCCGAGGCGGTAGATGTCCCGGCTCCGCGACGAGCGCGGCGGGTCGGCTTCGATCCGGAACAGGAACTCGGGGCTGACCAGTACTTGCTGCAGACCGCGCTCGATGCCCGCTTCAAACTCGCCGGTTCGGCGTCCGTCCGCGTAGGCGGACGCCAGGATCTGCAGGTCCTCATCCCCGACCGGCCGCCGGTAGGCCCGCCGCGCGAGGGAGGCAAGGATCTGGCGTGCGCACGGCGTCTCGGAGGGCGCGCCCTTCGGTTGGCAGACGAAGATCCGCCGCCGGCTGGGCGTGTCGCCAGCGCCGGTCGCGTCGAAGGGGCCCGTGATCGTGATGTGTCTCAGGTACGCGATCGGGGGGCGGCTCACCGTGGGGTTCATGAACGGCCGGCGGTTGGATTCGGCCAGCAGCGTGGGCAGCTTCAGGAAGGTCGCGCCCAGCTCGTGCGGCCCGGCCTTGACCGACGTTCGAAGCTCGATCTTCTCCTGCTGCTCGTTGCCGTCGATGTCCACGACTCGCTGCCCGCCCCTGAGAGTGAACAGCCTCATGCGCTCGCCGTCGAGCGTCACCTCGAGGTCGGCGCCGGCGCTCAGGTTTGCCAGGCCAAAGCGGAACAGGTACTCGCCGTCCTGCGGAAACTGATGCCGGATGAGCGCGCCGCCCCGAGTACCGAACGGCAGGCCCTCGACCTGCTCGTCCTGGCGGAGCGCTGGCGAGATGTTGTAGGTCT
>CAZCEL010000321.1:0-6044 GCA_964497175.1 uncultured Bifidobacteriaceae bacterium | reverse complement strand
ATCTGGCCCTCCGCGGCGTGTCGCCGGATCTGACGGCGAGCGGCGAGTGCGAGTGGCTGTTCAGCCTGCCCGCCGGTTCGTCCAGTCCCGCGCGGGCTCGGCTGACGGGCGACTGGCTGGAGATATCGGCCCCGGTGCAGGAGCTGGTGCTGCGGCGCGGGTGGGATCCGTGGACCCTCTTGCAGCTGAACAGCCGGCTCGACGGCCCGGTCCGTCTGGGCGTCGACACGAACCTCTCGTGCTGGCTGCGCGCGGACATGGCACTCGGACTGGAGGGCGTTGGCGACCTGTGCGGGCGCTTGCGCTCGGCGATCGCGGTCCTCACCGACGGCGCGGCGCACCGATCAGAAGCGCCTGGTGCGCACGCAATATCGCTGGACGAGGCAGCGCAGCTGGCAGAGGAAGCCGGCTGGTCCTGTGCGCGGCGCGACCGGACTGTCGAGGTCGCGCTCGACGGCGGACGATTCACCCACAGGGCCCGGATGGGAATTACTCCAGATGGCCGCCTTCAGACGAGGGTCCCACTGGAGAGCGCCGTGGGGTTCACGCCGCCCGTCCGAGCCGCATGCGGTCTGCTGCTGCTTCGCGCCTCGGCCAGCCTCCGCGCGGTCAAGGGAATCATCTCGGAGGATGACGGCGAGCAGGTTGTCTCGGTGGCCGCCGCCTCCGAAACACCGCGCGCAGCCGCGGACATCGATCGACTACTGACCGCCCTCGGCGTCGCCTCTGGACTCGTCTCGCGCGAGGTGCACGCGCTCAAGGACGAGGGAGTCGCCCAGGAGTATCTAGCACACGTCAACCACACGTCTGCGAAGGAGGAAGAGCCATGCCTGCAACTGCTCTGATGGACATGCCGGTGCCGGAGGTCATGGAACAGGGGTTCGAGGTCAGCGACGTCACAGGTCAGAAAGTGCTCAACGTCTCGGACGTGCCCCCGGAGGCGACCGTGGGCGAGCTCATCGACGGCCTCATCGGACGTATGAAGCTCCCGTCGGTTGATGGCAGCGGCCGGCCGCTGGTGTTCCGGGCCAGGCTCGAACGGGAAGGACGCCATCTGTTCGGATCCGAGCGAGTGGCGGAGGTCATCCGGCCCGGCGATCGGCTCGTGCTGCAGCCCAACATCGACGCCGGCGCTCCGTATCGGACCACGCTCGTCCGCTGACGCGACCAATGGTCGAAGGCTACCGGTACATGCTCGAACTGGCCCGCCCGGGCGGCCATGCGCTGGGCCGGTTCCCGTTGGTCCCGGACTGGGAACCGGCCATCGAGTCGGCGCGCTGGAATCTTCTGCGGTCGCGCCACGTCTGGGTGCCGGACGTTCCGTCGGACCGAACGGTCGAGCCCGTGTGGCACTCCATCTACGGGGCGCCCCTGGTCGAGCGGTTCCGGGTGCGGCTCTCGACCGATGCCGGCGAGTGGATCGAGGAGTTCGACGCGCTGCCCTACTTTGCCGCCGCCGCCAGGCATACCTCGTCGCGTCTGAGAGAGGAGGGCACGCTCGACGAGGGCGACGTCGTGCGCTACCGCCCGCTCGCCTTCGAGGGTCGTGATGCGCAGAACGCATCAGGCTCGCTTCGGTTCAACGCCACCGAGCGGACTGCCGCACCTCGATTCAGGGCGACCTCGCTCGACGGATTTCTTGCGCGCTCGGTCGTGGCAGGCGACACAGGACCGGATTCCTTCGACGCGTTCGTCCCGCACCTCCTGCTCGACGAGGTCATGTCTCTCACGAGCCAGGCCGGCGGGAACGAGACCGGGGGCATCCTCATCGGGCACCTCCACCGCGACCCGGTGCGCTGCAGCCTCTTCGTCGAGGCGACCGCCCAGATCTCGGCGAGGCACACCGAAAGCACATCAGCAAAGCTCACGTTCACAGCGGATACCTGGACCGACGTGCGCGCGACCCTCGCGCTGCGCAGGCGAGACGAGCAGATTCTCGGGTGGTGGCACAGCCATCCGGCGCACGACTGGTGCAAGGCGTGCCCGCCCGAGCGCCAGCGTGAATGTCCGCTGGCCGAGGGCTTTCTGAGCACCGACGACCGCGCACTGCACCGGGCGATTTTTCCACGCGCCTTTTCGCTGGCGCTGCTCGTCACCCACGCGCTCGTCGGGCTCAGCACCGCGCTGTTCGGCTGGCAGTCGGGCCTGCTGGCTCCCAGAGGCTTTCGAATCCTCGGCGCCCCGACCGGCTATCGGCCGCCAGTCGCGGCCGGCCGCCGCGACCCGGTGCACGTCGAGGGCGGGTGCGCCGACAGCACCGACAGTGGGTACTAACGGGAGACCTCACGATGCCGCGCCGGCCCCACATCGACCTCTCGGCAGTCGACGCTCAGGCCCTTTTCGACCGACTTGCGAGCGACCTCCCCGACGGCCCGTCACTCGACGAGCGGCTTCAGATCGCCCAGACACTTCGGTCCAGGGCCGACGAGTGGGGCGGCACCCTGGATCGATGGCTGATCGGCGAGGTCGCGAGGCTGCGCGCCGGCCTGAAGGAGGCGCGCCATCATCACGAGGAACTGAGGGCGGCGATCGACGAGCTGCGCTCGCCCCCCTGGCACCCGGGCGTCTACCTTGGACCAGTCGAGACCGAGCGGGGGCCGGCGGCCTGTGTCGTCCACGCCGGCACGGTTCGCATCGTCGGTCTGACCCGCGACGTGCAGTGGGACACGCTGGCTGCAGGCGATGACGTGCTGCTCAGCCGGGACCTTGGCCTCGTCATGCGCAAGTCGACGTTGCCGATGGTGCGCGCAGGCGAGACCGCGGTCTACGATCGGCGTCTCGCCGACGGCCGCCTGGTCGTGAAACACCGGGACGAGGAGATTATTCTCCGTCCGTCCGGCACGTTGGACGGCGCTCAGCTGCAACCGGGCGAACTGGTCCGTTGGGATCGCGGCCTCGGCCTGGCATTCGAGCAGATCGACCCCGCGCGCACCTCGCCGCTGTTTCTCGAGGAAACGCCCCAGGAGGGATTCGAGGCGATCGGAGGTCTCGACAAGCAGATCGATCGACTCAAGCAGACACTCGTCCTGCACCTCGAGCACGGCGCGGTCGCGCGGAAGTACCGGGTGCGGCGTCCGGGATCGGTGCTGCTGGTCGGGCCGCCCGGTACGGGCAAGACGATGCTGGCGCGGGCGCTCGCCAACTGGGTGGCCGCCCACTCGGAGGGAGGCCAGAGCCGCTTCCTCAACGTCAAGCCGGGCGCGTGGAACAGCATGTGGTATTCCGAATCGGAGCGGAACATCCGGGAAGCGTTCCGGATGGCCCGCGACGTCGGCGAGTCGAACCCGGCGGTCCCGGTGGTGATGTTTCTGGACGAGGTCGATGCCATCGGTGCGACGCGCGGGGGCCTCGCGACGGGCGTCGACGACCGCGTCCTGATGAGCCTCATGGCAGAGCTCGACGGGCTTCAGGCGCGGGGCAACGTCCTGGTGGTTGCCGCCACCAATCGCCGCGACGCGCTCGATGCCGGGCTCGCGCGCGCCGGCCGGCTGGGCGATCTCGTGCTCGACATCCCGCGCCCGAACATGGCGGCCGGACGGGCGATCTTCGACAGGCACTTCCCGGAAGAGATCCCATGGGCCGGCGGCGACCACGATACCGGAGTCCGCGAGGCCATCATCGCCGCGGCAGTCTCTCGGCTGTACGCCCCCAACGGCGAGGGGGAGGTCGCGACGATCACGTTCCGCGACAATGCCCGCCGCCCGATCCACGCCAGAGATCTGGTGAGCGGCGCGAGCATCGCGAAGATCGCGCGCGCGGCCATCCTGCAGGCGTGTCACCGCGAGGCGAGCGGCGGACGGCCGGGCGTCACCCTGTCTGACGTCCTGGACGCGATTGTCGAGGAGCTCGACTCCGCCGTCGCCGCGCTGACGCCGTCCAACTGTCACGCATTCATCAGCGGTCTCCCGCAGGACCTGGGCGTTGCCCGCGTGGAACCGCGGGTCGTCAGAATCAGACGGCCGCACCGATTCGTGGCCTGACGTGACACCGAAGGTCCTGGGCGCGGACGTCGAGCTCGGCAACTACCTGCGGGGCGTAGAGGCCACCGGCGGGACGGGCCCCGAAGCGGCGCGTCGTCTGCTGTCGGAGATACGCGGCGTGCCAAGCCGCGGAGCGCACGGGTGCGACGAGGACGAACGGCCCGTCAACCCGCTGGATCGGGACCGCCGCTTCCTGCCTGCTAATGCAGGCTGCGCCTACATCGACTCGGACCATCTCGAGATCGCGCTCCCGGAGACACTGAGCGCGTTCGACCACGTCGCCTACTGGCGCGCCATGCTGCTGGTCGCGCGCCGGGCCATGCGAAGGACCAACCGGCGATCGCCCGGTGAGCCGCCAGTCGAGGTGCTCGTCAACTGCAGCGACGGCCTGGGACACTCGTACGGCAGCCACGTCAGCGTGCTGCTCTCGCGGACCGCGTGGGAGAACATCTTCCATCGCCGGCCGCACTACCTGGCCTATCTGGCGGCGTTTCAGGTATCGAGCATCGTATTCACGGGCCAGGGCAAGGTCGGCAGGGAGAACGGGCGCACCGAGGCGCCCTACCAGCTGTCGCAGCGCGCTGATTTCATGGAGCGGCTCGTGAGCGACGACACGATGCACCAGCGCCCGATCGTCAACAGCCGCAACGAGCCGTTGTGCGGCCGGCAGCGCAGCTGGGACGGGGATCGAGACCTCGCCCGGCTCCATGTGATCTTCTTCGACAGCACGCTCTGCCAGGTCGCCACGCTGCTCCGCGCAGGCACGCTGCAGCTGGTCGCGGCCATGATCGAGGCCGGGCACGTCGACGCCCGGCTCACGCTCGACGATCCGCTCGATGCGCTCGACCGGTGGAGCGCGGATCCCGAGCTTGCCGCCACGGCCAGCTTGACGGACGGTACCGACGTCACGGCCGTGGATCTGCAGCGGCGGTTCCTCGACTGCGCAGCCACGTTCGCTCGCTCCGGCCGCTGTCGCGGCACCGTCGAGAAGGCGGACGAGATTCTCTCGCTGTGGGCCGACACCCTGGACAGGCTCGCCGCTCGCGACTTCGCGACGCTCGGCCGCAGGCTCGACTGGGTGCTCAAGCGGCAGATCCTGCAGCGAGCGATGGCGCAGCGAAGCCTCACCTGGGGGTCGCCCGAGATCAAGCACCTCGATCAGCTGTACTCGAGCCTCGACGAGGAGCGGGGCCTCTTCTGGGCCTGTGAGAGGGCGGAGGCCGTCGACCGGGTGGTCACCGACCACGCCATTGCCCGCGCGGGCGACGCGCCGCCCGAGGACACCCGCGCATGGATGCGCGCACAACTGCTGCGCCGAGCCGGCGTCGAAGGGACTGAGGAAGTGGACTGGGATCTGGTGTGCCTGCGGCTGCCGTCGGTGCGGGACGGCGGAGGAGGCCGGCGCTGCCGTGTGCACCTTCCGTTGCCCTACAGCGCGACCCGCAGCAGTCACGGCCGGCTATTTGCCGGCAATCCAACGCTCGAACAGATCGTCGATCGGCTCGGACGGGCCGCAGACCACGACGTTGCGCGCACACGCGTTCGGATCGCCAGGCGTTCGACGCATTGAAGGAGGCCGCAGATGAGACTTCGCGACCGTGAGCATGTGGGCCGGCAGCACGAGCCCACGAGCCCCGCTGAGCGGGAGGATACCGGCGCTGAAGACCGACACGAGGCTGCGCAGTCGCTGTTCGCGGCGGCCGACGCTGCCATCGAGCGGGCGCTGTCACGCGATTCTGCCGAGTTTCTCGCACAGAACCGGCAGGTGGGCGGGCAGTGAGCTGATGAAGCGCCTGATGGGGGGCGAGACGGAGTACGGCCTCAGCGCCACCAGAAGCGACGGCCGCGTCATCGACCAGTCCTGGGTCCTCCGGCAGTTCATCGATTTCGCACGGGCGGTCCTGCCTTACCGGTCCACGTCCGCGAACGGGCGGTTTCTGAGCAACGGCGGGCTGCTCTATCTCGATCACGGGCTGCACATGGAGTGGGCGACACCCGAGTGCACGTCGCCGCACGACGTCGTGCGGTACCTCCGGGCCGGTGACTCGCTGATGCTGCTGCTGG
>CAZCEL010000320.1:0-6077 GCA_964497175.1 uncultured Bifidobacteriaceae bacterium | reverse complement strand
CCCATGCGTGCTGGCGCCCGGGCGTGCGCGACCGTTCTGAGTGCCGCGGTGACCGTCGCGACAGCGAGCCCCGCCGGACAGACACCTCCTCGCAGGGCACTCGAGATCACGACGCTCTCGACGCACCCGGCCCGCGTGACTGGCGGAGATGTTCTTGTGCGAATCGCGCTTCCGCCGGGAACGAGACCCGGGGACGTCAGCGTCAGGGTCGGCTCGCGCGACCTCGGTGGGGCCGTCCGGCCAGGGTCCGAGCCCGACACGCTCGTTGGCCTCGTGACCGATCTGACTCCCGGCAGGCACGTGATCGAGCTTTCCACGGCGGGAGGCCTCCGCTCCTCGCTCGAGGTCACGAACTATCCGATCACGGGCCCCGTCATCTCGGGCCCGTGGCTTCAGCCGTTCATCTGTCAGACGGACGTCTTCGTGCTGCCTGACGGGTCCAGGCTCGGACCACCGCTCGATGAGAACTGTTCGGCGCGAACCGTGGTGCAGTACCTCTACCGCACGCGGGATGTCTCCGATCCCAAACAGCCGTTCAGACCGCTCGTCGATCCTTCGATCCTGCCGTCCGATGTCGCGAGGACGACAACGGTCACGGGCGAGGTCGTGAACTTCGTCGTGCGGGTGGAGACGGGCACGATGAATCGCGGAATCTATCAGAACGCCATCCTGCACGACCCGACGGTCGATCCACCGCCCTCGCCGTTTACGCCGCCCCGGGGCTGGAACAGGCGTCTCATCGCGATGCACGGCGTCGGCTGTCCGGGCGGCTGGTACATTCAGGGCCGAGCACAGGGCGCCAATATCCTCGACGCTGCCCGCCTCGGCGAGGGTTACGCGCTCTTCATCAACACGCTCAACCATCCGACCAACAGCTGCAACGCGTTCCTTGCCGGCGAGACCACGATGATGGGCAAGGAGCATTTCATCGAGACCTTCGGCGTCCCCTCCTACACCATCAGCGTCGGCGCCTCGGGCGGCGCGTACACGAGCCTTCAAGTGGCCGACGCGTTTCCCGGGCTGATCGACGGCGTCGACATCCGCGCGACGTTTCCCGACGCGCTCTCGATTGCGCTGTCGGGCCTCGATGCCCACCTGCTGCTGCGGTACTTCGTGACTCACCCGGACAGCTTCACAGAGGCGCAGCAGGTGGCGGCCAGCGGCTATCACGGCATGCAGGCCTTCCTCGACGCCGCGAACCAGTCGCAGCGTACCGATCCGATACCAGGCCGCAGGTTCGTCGAGGGCTACCAGTCTGCGCGTTGGAACGACGCGGTACCGCCCTCGCTCCGGTACGATCCGGTCAGGAATCCTCGTGGCGCCAGGCCGACGATCTTCGACGCGGCCCGCAACATCTACGGCGTCAACCCTCGGACCGGAGCGGCGCGCCGGCCGTTCGACAATGTGGGCGTGCAGTACGGGCTGTCCGCGCTCGAGAACGGCCTGATCACACCGCGTCAGTTTCTCGACCTCAACGAGCACATCGGAGGATTCGACCAGGACGGCCATCACACCGCGTCGCGAAGCGCCGGCGATCCGGGCGCAATCAGGCGAGCGTACCAGTCCGGACTCTCTCTGGGCGCCAACGGCGGTCTCAGGTCGATTCCCATCGTCGACAATGCGACGTCGAACGAAGAGAGCCGCTATCACTACGGATGGTTCCACTTCGCCCTTCGTGAGCGCGTCAGGCGCGCCAACGGCGGGAGCTCGGACAACATGGTGATGTGGCGCAGCACGCCAGCCGATGCTCCCCAGACGCTGCTCGACCAATGGATGGCGGCCGTGGTTGCGGACACGTCGGGCGATGTCCAGCGAGTCAAGGTCATCCGGGCGAAGCCGAAAGCCGGCGTGGACGGATGCTACGATCGATCGGCGCCGCCCCGATTTGTCGCGGACCTGCTGCCCTTCAGCCGCCAGACCGTGTCGACGTGCACGGCGCTCTACCCCGTGTACTCGAATCCCCGAAAAGAAGCCGGCGGTCCGCTGGCCGCAGACGTGCTGAAGTGCCATCTCAAGGCGGTCGACGCCGGGCACTACCGAACGGTTTTCAGTCGCGAGGAAATCGAGCGGCTGAATCGCGTCTTCCCGGAAGGTGTCTGCGACTGGTCCAGGCCCGGCGTGAACCAGGTGCCGGTGGTCCCGTGGGCATCGTTTGGCCCGTCGCCCGCCAACAGGATTGCCGAGAACTGATGCCCTGACCTTTCGAGCCCCTCCGAGCCGCGCGAATCTCGAGCCAGCCGCGCCGCCCCCCTTGTACGTGAAGACGAAAACGGGCATCATTGCCCGAGGACTCGAGCGCGGAGCGTGGACCGAGCAGCGCCGTGATAACGCGCATCCCGAATCTTCGAACCGATCCTTCCGATCCGCCTGCCGACGGGCACGCATCAGTCGCGAGCTGGTATACGCAGGGCACCTCGGACGGCCTTGGCGACCGCCTGCTGATGTGCGACAACACCGGGGCAGCCTCGCTCGAGCTGCTGCGGTTCCGCCGCGACCTGGCGACGGCTCCCGGGTTCGAGGACGCGCTGCGCGCGCGGGTGGCGGCGCTGTCGGCCTTCCGGCATTCGGCCTTTCCCGCGATTCGGGCCGTTGATCGGCTCGACGAAGGGTCGGGACTGGCGCTCGTGTCGCACTACACGCCCGGCAAACGTCTTTCGGAGATGTTTCGGGGGCCGCGCAGGACGGGCCTGCATCCGGCGTTCGGAGCGTGGCTGATTCGTCAGCTCACGCCGGCGCTGGCCGACCTGCATGGACAGGGAATCGGTATTTCCCATGGCGCGTTGGCGGCCGACCGCGTCGTGCTGACGCCCGGCGGCGAGCTGATGATCCTCGACTACGCGCTGGGCGCAGCGATCGACGGGCTCGGCTGGCCGGCGGCACGCCTGTGGGCCGATCTTGGAATCATGGTGCCAGAAGATGGGGCGGGCCGGTCGCGGCTCGACGGCCGGACCGACGTGATCCAGCTCGCGCTGATCACCCTGTCGGTGATGCTGGGCCGTCAGGTCACTCCGCTCGAGTACCCGCGACAGCTCCCGCGGCTGCTCGACGAGTTCGCGGAGGTCGCCGCACGCCGATCTCCGGCGCTCGTGGCGCCTCTGCGAGCCTGGTTGGAGCGCGCTCTGCTGACCGACAACCGGGCGTTTGACACCGCGCTCGACGCCATGACGGGCCTGCTCGAGCTTCCCGGTCCGCTGGTGCCGCTGCCTCTCGGGCAGTCCGATCTGCCGCAGCCGGTGCGGCTGAAAGCGCGGCCCGATGTGACGCAGCAGGCCGCGCCTGCGCTCCCTCTGAATCCGGGCGATGGGGACGGGAGAAACATCATGGCAGTCCAGCCGACCGGAGAAGACCTGGCCCTTCGCAAGTCGGTCTGGTCCCGCGCACACGATCTGATGGCCGACGTCGGCCGCCCGACGGGCGGTGCTGACAAGCGGCGACGCCTCACGATCGCGCTCGCGGTGCTGTCGGCAGTCGAAGCGCTGGCGATTGCGGCGATTGCAGCGCTCTTGATGGCGCGCCCTGCGCCCTCGCCGGTCGAGGTGCCGCTGACGATCGACTCGGCCGCCGGCGGCGATGAGGTGGTCGTCGACGGCCGGCAGATGGGCGTCACACCGCTCGAGCTTCGAGTCGATGCCGGCACCCGTTCGGTCCGCGTCATCGCACGCGAATCGCCGACGCCGGTGGAGACGACGGGCCAGACTGCGCTTGGGGAACCCGCCCGGTCGAGCCTGCTCGGCGAAGGGCGCTCCCCGGCGGCCAGCTCAGCCGAGACGGCTCGCGCAGAGGCGAAGGCCAGGGCTGAGGCCGCCGCCATCGCGCAGGCCGCCTCGCGGCAGCGGTCCGGTGGCATTCGCTTTTCGTCGCCGATTGAATTGAAGGTGCTCGAGGGCGACCGGGTGCTCGGGTCAACCGCCGACGGGCTGATCGTGGCGGCCGCAGGCACACACGAGCTCGATCTGATCAACACGACGTTCGGGTACAAGGCCCGACAGACGGTGACCATCAGAGCGGGTCAGATCATGTCGTTGAGCGTCACCCCACCCGCCGGCCGCGTCAGCATCAACGCGGTGCCGTGGGCGCAGGTCTGGATCGACGGCGCCCAGGTGGGCGAGACGCCGCTGGCCAACCTCTCGGTTCCCGTCGGCGATCACGAGATCGTGTTCCGGCACCCGCAGCTCGGCGAGCGCCGCGAGAGAGCCGTCATCCGCTCCGGAGTCCTGACGCGCATCAGCACGACCTTCGGGCAATAGGAAGGCAGAAGGGCAGGAAGGCAGAAGGGCCTCGTCAACGGGTCGTCTCGTCGGCATCCGCGCGAGCGGGTGTCGTGAGGTCCAAAAATCCCTGTCGCGAGATGGCAACGAGGTAAGGTCCGGGCCTCTGGGCAGGTGACCCTTCGACCTGGCTCTGCGCCATGTCCTGAAGAACAGGTATCGGCGCCCGGTAGAGCGTCACATTCTGCAGCCTGACCACCCGGGCGAACCGGGCACCATCCCGCACCAGGTTCGCGCCCTGCCTGTCAATCGCGGCGGCCTGCGCGTATCCGGCGACTCCCCGCCGGGGAATGAAGAAACACATCCAGTCCCCCGGACGTGGCCCATCATCAGGAGCTGTTCCCAGCGGAAGGATCTGCCGGCGGCCAATCACGGACTGGACAAACTGCTCCGCCACAGTCGTTGCCTCGTCATCAATCGCGGCAAGCCAGTAGTCTTCGGTGACGACGGCCGGCGCGGCGGTTGCGTGACGCTGGGCGCCGGTCGTGCCCGGCGCGGCGCCAGCCTGGTTCCGCGTCAGGAGGTCGACGACGAAATCGATCGAGTGCCCCGACGTCAGGAGCTTCAGGACATCGTCGTGCTTCAGCAGGCCGGTGCCGACAAACTCGCCGAGCGCGAGCACCGAGTGCAGCGAGACGATCCGCAGGTCGTGACCGTGCCTGTCGGCCGTAAGCAGCCAGTCCTCCAACCGGCCCCGTCCCACGTAGAGTGGGGTGACCACGGAGAGACCGATTCGTCTCGTCTCTGCTTCGAGATGAGACAGGGCGGCGAGCGCCGTCAGCGAACGCGACAGCGTACCGAGATCGCCATGCGGCGTTTGATCGGTTCTGATCTCGAGGACAACCTGCAGCCGCCGGCGGGTGCGCCACTGGCCGTCATACTTGACGCCGCCGGCGAGGGCTTCGTAGGTGCCGAAGGTCGTCTCGAAGCCGAGAAATCTCCCCAGCAGAACCGCCACGTCCTGCACCGCTCGATGATGCTGCTCACCTGGCGACCGCTGGCCCTCGTCGAGGAGCGCCCGAGCGGCCGCCACGTCGGTGACGCGTTCGACGAGAAATCGGCGGAACCGCTCACGTGGCGAGTCGAAGCCGGGGGAGTCGTCGAGACGTCCGGTCAGGTTCAGGACCTGGTTCAGCGTGATGCCGAGGGGCGACGTCCCGTCACGCGCCACGTGGGCGGCCTCCTGTCACTCGCGGCTCGCGAGAGGCACGCGTGCCAGGAGCGTCTGCCCGGATGGCGCGGAACTGCCGCCGGGTGGTTCGAGCGTGACCGACACGCCGACCACCGCTCGCGGAATTCGAGGGACCTCCGGGAACGCGAGCGTGACGCGGCCGCCCGGATCCGGCACAAATGTGCCGGCAGCCACGGGTTCGCCAGCAGTGAGCAGCCAGATCTGATAGGTCATGTCCGCGGGAGGCGGCGGCAGCCGCGAGCCGCTCAGCACGAGCCCCCGGGTTCGACTCCACAGGAGCAGGGCGGTGTAGCGAGCGCCCGTCTCTCCGCCGGTCAGTACGAAACGGACGAGGTCGGGAGCTGCCAGCACGTCGCTGACGGTCTGCGCTCTCGTGGCCGCGTCGCGTGCCGCCGCAATCTGGTGAGCAGCGCTCTCTTCGGTCGCGGCGATGCGCTGGCTTGCCGTCTGCGCGGTCGCCTGCGCCTGGTTCTCGGCCGCGGTGGCGCGCGCCGCGGCCTCCCCGACCTGCTGCTGCAACCGAAGCGCCAGGCCTCCGGCTGCGGCCACGCCAATGGCGGGTGCACCACGCACCACCATGGTGCGAATCGCTTCCGCCACCTCCTGGTACGTGCGGC
>CAZCEL010000319.1:3460-6158 GCA_964497175.1 uncultured Bifidobacteriaceae bacterium | reverse complement strand
GGAGCGCGCCAAAGCCAGCAACGTCCCAACCAGCCGAGGGCGCGGTCCTCGAGTCTCTCGGATATCAAGCGCAGCGCCCTTGGCTGCTTGGAAGGACCAACTCCACGAAACGATTGAAAGGGATTGATCGGAGCTATCGACGCCCTGCAACGCGGGTCCAATCGTCAACCTTGAGGTCCTTGAACGGAGCGAAGTCCTTGGTATTGGCAGTGACCAGCACGAGGTGGTTCACTTGAGCGATCGCCGCGATCTGCCCGTCAACGCAGGGCACGGGTCGGCCGAGCGCTTCAAGCCGCGCGCGCTCACGGCCGTGCCAGGCCGCGGCCACCTCGTCGTAGGGCACGATCGGCAATGACTCCCGGACAACGTCCTGGAGGTACGCTTCGAGAGCCACCCGCCGCGTGCCTGGCGGCAGGCGACGACACCCGTAGGTGAGCTCGTGCCAGACTGGGGCGGGAATCGCGCACTCCGGTCCGTGGGTCTGAAGCCGCTGCACGATCACCGGATCGGGCGTCTTCGAGACCGGAACGGATACGATGTTCGTGTCTAGCAGATACCGAAGGCTCACAGCGAAACCTTACGACCGGGAGTCTTGTCACGCGCGCCGGCGAAATCACGTTCGAGTCCGATCTGATCCAGCGAGAACGCCTCCAGAAAGCGACGGTAGGACTCGCCGAACGCCGGGCGGCGTGCGCGCAAGCGATCGAACTTTCGGCGCGACACGACCACGGCCACGGGCCGGCCTCGACGAGTCAGCTCCACGTCCTTCCCCGCTTCGGCCTCGTCCACGATTCTGGGCAAGCTGGATCGGGCTTCGGCAATGGAGTATTGTCGAGACATGACTCAAGTGTACATCATGATGTACATGAGAGCAATCAGCCGCTCAACGCTTGCAGCCGCCGGCGCTCGGTCCGATCCTGAACCGCCGCGGCTGATGTAACGATGGGCGGAACCATCACGGCAGCTGAGCCCAGTCACGGACAATCGTTGATGGCCACCGACTCGCCGGCCGCACGGCTCGAACCCTTCAACGGGCAAGCGTCCAGAACGGCGCCAGCACCTGGCGAGCGGCTGATGCGGCGGCTCGACCGCGGCTGGGCGGAATATCCCCTGGCGGCGGCCACCAGTCCGACGACAACGGAGGCTCAGCCGCGAGCGCCTCGGTGACCGCCATCAGCGACTCCGAGAGCGCCCGAAAATCGTAGCCACCCTCGGTCACGGCGACCGTCCGCCCGAGGCAGCACTCCTCCGCCACGCGCCTCAGCTCCATCGTCATCGCGGCAAAGGCGCGCGACGTGAGCCGCATGCCCCCGAGCGGGTCACGCTCATGGGCGTCAAAGCCCGCCGAGAGCAACACTAGGTCGGGCCCGAACTGTCGGACCACCGGAATCACCACGTCCTCGAAGACCACACGGTAATCCTCGTCCACGGCCCCGACCTCCACTGGAACGTTGACCGTGAACCCCCTCCCCTGTCCGGACCCGATCTCCTCCGCCGCCCCGGTCCCGGGATAGTAGGGGTACTGGTGGATCGACACGTACAGGATCTCAGGGTTGTCCTCGAAAATGTGCTGGGTGCCGTTGCCGTGATGCACGTCGTAGTCGACGATGGCGACGCGACGGGCGCCGAGCGTTCGTGCGTGGGCGGCTGCGACCGCCACGTTGTTGTACATGCAGAAGCCCATCGCCTTGGACCGTTCGGCGTGGTGTCCCGGTGGGCGCACGAGCGCCAGCGCACGCTGGCTGGACCCGCCCAAGACGCGCTCGACGGCGTCGCCGACCGCGCCGGCCGCCAGCAAGGCGATCTCGTAGCTTTCGGGCGACGTGTAGGTGTCGACGTCGAGCGCCATCGACGCGCCCGCGGTCTCCGCGATTCGCCGCAGGTGCTCGGCGTCGTGCACGCGAACAAGCTGTTCCTTCGAGGCCTCCCGTGGAGCGACCACCTCGCCACCCTGGCGCCGCCAGCGGCCGGCGACCACGTCCATGACCTCGGCGCGCTCGGGGCACTCGGGATGCCCGGGCGGCGTCACATGCTCTGCGAACCGTTCGGTGGACACGAGGATCAGGGACATGGGACCCCTCCGCCGCGTCTCTCAGCGCTGCACCAGCTGCAGCGCCCGCTCCGCCAGCTCCTCGAGCCTCCGCTCGAGGAACAGTCGCGCGCGTTCGATGGCCCCTTCGTCGGCGTCGCGCGGGACGTCGAACGGCTCGCCCATCGCGATGCCGACGGTCGCGAACGGCTTGGGGATCTGCGTGCGATCCCAGCTGCCGAGCGACCAGAACCGGCTGGCCTCAAGGTGAAACGGGAGGACAGGGTTCCCTGTGGCCTTGGCCAGCCAGACGGCGCCGGGCTGCGCCACGCGGGCCGGACCGCGCGGACCGTCGACGGTGAACCCGGCGGGCCGGCCAGCGGCCATGTCGCGCGTCAGCTGCAGCAGAGCACGCCGTGCTCCGTGTGACGTCGAGCCGCGGGCGGTGCCGTACCCGAATCGCTCGATGATGCCCGCGATCCATTCGCCGTCGAAATTCTCGCTCGTGATCACCACGATGCCGCGATGGCGGAAGTAGTACGTCGCCGGCAGGATGCGTCCATGCCAGAACGCCATGATGGGCTGATGATGCCGCGCCAGAATGGCGTCCATGTGCTCGAGCCCCTCGGTCCGCCACCTGAGCGTCGAGCCCAGCGCCGCGATCGCGCG
>CAZCEL010000319.1:0-3450 GCA_964497175.1 uncultured Bifidobacteriaceae bacterium | reverse complement strand
CGCATCAGCGACGTCCGGTTCGCGCAGCTGCGCGAACCGGACGTCGCTGATGCGCGAGCCGGGCTGCTCTTCCTTGTCGGCAAACAGGAGGCCGCCGCCGGCGCCGCAGCAGTACGGGTTCTCGCGCGTCCGCACGGGCTCGCGCACGTCCGCGCCGCACCGCTTCAGGAGTGTTCTCGGCTCGTCGACGGTGCCCGCGTATCGGCCGAGATAGCAGGGATCGTGATACGTCACCGCCTCGCGGAGGCCGCCGGCGAGCACTCCTCGCGTCAACGACTCGACAAACACCGAGGAGTGCACGATCTTCACGTGGTAGCCGAACCGCCGGTAGTCCTCGCCGATGGTCTTCAGACAGTGGGGACACGAGGTCAGAATCGTCCTGGGAGCAGCTGCCTTCAGGCGATCGATGTTGGTCCTGGCCAGTTCCTGGAACAAGTACTCATTGCCGGTTCGCTTGGCCGGATCGCCTGTGCACCGCTCACCCGCCAGGACGCCGAACCGGACGCCTCGCGCACGCAGGATGTCGAAGAGCGAGCGCAGCGATTTCTGGAAGTCTGCTTCGAACGCGCCGGCACATCCCAGCCACACCAGAACGTCGTGGCTGGCCGGGTCGAACGTCGGCAGTGTGTTTGCGTCGACGAACTTCTGCCGCTGGTCGTAACCGAGCCCCCAGATGTTCGAGCGGCGCTCGAGGTTGTTGAACATGCCCGCAAGATACGACGGGGCGTCGCCATTGGACACCAGGCCTCGCCGGGCGCCGGTGATCAGCGGCAGATGCTCGATGCCAACCGGGCACTGGTTCTCGCAGGCGCCGCACGTCGTGCACTGCCACAACACCGTATCGGAGTACACGTCGACCAGCGGCCTGTCGGGCATCCCGCCCAGCAGGGCCTCCTTGGTCTGCAGGATGATTGTCTTCGGGTTCAAGGCCCTGCCGGCGCCCCATGCCGGGCAGTTCACCTGGCACCGCCCACACTCGACGCACGTAAAGGCGTCGAGCACGGTCTTGCTGCCGAGGTCCTTGACCGCCTCCAGGCCGACCTGTTCCCTCTCGAAATCCAGGTTGGCCACGGCACCGAGCTCCGGCGATTTAAGCAGCACCGTGATCGGCGACACCACCAGATGGAAATGCTTCGATGCCGGGATCAGCGCCAGGAACGCCAGGATGACGAGCGCGTGCGTCCACCAGTTGACGCGCGCGGCCAGCGATCCGTCCTCGAGACGCCAGGTGAGGAGAAACGTCACCATCAAGGTGGTGATGAACAGCCCAATCACGATCGACTCGACCGACACGCCCGGCCCCAGCGCGACGGGCCGCACAATCGCTCGCCTGCCCAGCAGATACAGGATTCCCGCCAGCACCGTCACGGCAAATGGCGTCAGCACCGCGCGATAGACATCGAACCATCGCTGGCGCGTCAGATCCGCGATGCCCAGGCCGGAGAGAAACTCGACGGTCGTGTACCCGGCGAACGCCACGAACCCCCAGAACACGAACGCGTGCGCCAGGCCGGCCACCGGGCGCTCGGCCATCGTCTTTTTCTGCGCGAGCACATCGATCAGGAAGCGGGCGAGGCGGACGCGAGGCCGGTCGAGCGAGAACGTATTGGGTGCGCCCGCGATCAGCCTGACGCGCGTGGCTACTTGCGCAAGGAACGCGCCGGCGAACACAAGGACCAGAATCCAGAGCAGGAGGGTTTCCAAGGACCCTCCACTACTCGGCGAGGGCCTTGGTGATCGCCGGCACGATCTCGAACAGATCGCCGACGATCCCGAAATCGGCCACCTCGAAGATCGGCGCGTCCGCGTCCTTGTTGATCGCGACGATCGTACGTGACCCCTTCATGCCAACCAGATGCTGGATGGCGCCGGAAATGCCGAGCGCCAGGTAGAGCTTCGGAGCGACCGTTTGACCGGAGCTCCCCACCTGCCGATCCATCGGCAACCAGCCGGCGTCGCAGATCGGGCGCGAGGCGGCCAGCTCGGCGCCGAGCGCGTCGGCCAGCTGCCGCGCCAGAGCGATGTTGCTCTGTTCCTTGATACCGCGGCCGACCGCCACGATGCGCTCCGCCTGCGTGAGGTCCACCGCCTGTCTGGCTTCCTGGAACGGCGGCTCGGGCTTCTGACGAATGGTGGAGCCGTCCACGGCGGCCCCGAGCGCCCGAATCGGAGCAGGCGAGGCTCCACGCAGGGCCTGATCGGCCCGGAACGCGCCCACCTGCACCGTGACAAAGTGCGGCGTGGGGCCCTCGGGAACGACGGCGGCCGTCAGCTTCCCCTGGAACATCGGCCGGAGGAAGGCGACGCGGCCCTCGGCCTCACGCACACCGGTGACGTCGGTCACGATCGCCCGGTCCATTCGCGCCGCGAGCTTCGGCGCAAAGTCCCGTGTCTGATAGGTATGAGGCAAGAGCACCAGGCCGGGATCGATCTGCTCGATGACGGCCCGAAACGCCTCCGTGTAGCCGTCCGGCGTGTACATCTGCAAGGCCGGATCTTCGATGACGACGATCTCGTCCAGCCGAGCGGCCGCCAGATCGCGCGCAGCGGACTCGATGTCGAGGCCGGCGAGGGCGGCGACGAGGGGTCCGCGTTCGGGCAGCTGCTGTGCCAGGACGACAGTCTCCCAACTTGCGCGGTTGAGCTTCCCTCCCCGCTGCTCAGCGACGACCAGAACAGGGCGGCTGCTCAAATGACCCTGGCTTCCTCTCTCAGCTTCTTCACCAGCTCGCGGGCCATCTCAGGCGTCGACCCCGACAGCATCTGGGTTTTCTTTGTCCGTTCGGGCGCCGACAGGCTGAGAATCCTGAGGCGGGGCGCCAGTCCGGGCGGCGGCGCCACGGCCCGGATCTCCTTTTTCTTCGCAGCCATGATGCCCTTGAGCGTGGCATAACGCAGCTGGTTGATGCCGCTCTGAATCGTGAGCACGGCCGGAAGCGGCAGGGCAATCCACTGGAACCAGCCGCCTTCGAGCTCGCGCTTGACCCGCACGACCCCGTCCCCCGGAGCGACCTCCATGATGATCGTCGCGTGCGGCAGGCCGAGGCGCTCTGCAACGATGACCCCCGTCTGAGCGAGGCCCTGGTCGTCGGACTGGAGCCCTGTCAGGATGAGGTCGAACTGCTCCTCGCGCATGGCATGCGCGAGCGCCGCAGCCACGACGGCCGCATCGGCGCTCGCCAGGCGATCGTCGGCGACGTGGATGGCACGGTCCGCGCCCCGCGCGAGCGCCTCGCGCAAGACCTGCACGACGCGGGACGGGCCGGCCGAGCAGGCGACCACGTCGCCGCCATGCGCCTCCTTGAGCCGGAGCGACTCCTCGAGCGCATACGCGTCGGGCTCGTTCATCTCGTAGGCCGTGTCCGGCTCGCGAATCCAGGTGCCGTCCTCACTGAGGCGCGGCTGCCAGTCCCGCGTCGGCACCTGCTTGATGCAGACGGCGATCTTCAT
>CAZCEL010000318.1:0-6184 GCA_964497175.1 uncultured Bifidobacteriaceae bacterium | reverse complement strand
TGAGAAAGAGGACGCAGACGCGGTAGCCGTTCGGCAGTAATCGATAACGACGGGAGTGGTCGACTTTCTCGACGAGCCGTTTGGCGCGAAGTTTCGAGAGGTCGTACCGCAGCGATGTGAGTCGGTGATCGGTCGTGGAGTCGAGGGCGGCCACCGCTGCTGGATGCAGATCCTTGGTGGTGAAGGTATCGCCACCGGCGATGTGGGCGAAGCGCACGAGTGCATGCATGATGGCCAGCTGGCGGGGATGATCGAGCTTCAACCCGGGGATACGTTTACCGTTGGGCAGGCGGGTTGGTTCGGCGAGCTGCCGCAACTGGCCGCGATCCACAAACGTTTCGAGGATGTCTTGTTGGACGGTGAGGTACCGATCGGTCACGGCGGCCATCGCCGCGCGCAACTCGGGCAGATGATCGATGGCCTTGGGGATGCCGAAATCGGTGACGTTGTTGGACGTGGCCTCGGTGCGGAGCCCGAGATGATCGCGGACGTATTGTTTGATGGATCCGTCGCGGCAGTAGCTCCGGATGACTGGACTCGGCAGGTCGAGATCTTCGATGAGCGTCTCGAGCTTGCCGCGATGGCGTCTGGTGATCTTGCGGCCGAAGATTGTCGCGAGTTTCGTCGGTTGGCCAATGGTGCGATTCGCGTCGAGCAGGCGTTCGCCGAGGGCATCGAGCGCGGCGCGGCGATGGAAGATCAGGTTGTCGCAGTACTCGACCTGCGCGAAGAAGAGCCGATGGTGACAGGCGGCCTGCCGTCGCTCGGGCGGGGTAAAGAAGGGCGTCAGGGCTCGAAGCCACTTGTGCCCGCAGCGCTCGAGGTCCCGCGCGGCGAGCGAATCGGCGAGCGCCTGGAGTTGCGCCGGATCACTGCAGCTGAGGAAGGCATTGCCGCACAGGCGGCACGAGAGGCCCTCGGCGGCCAACCGATTCGCCAGCCACTGATGCTGGTTGAGGCCCAGGCGGGCCGAGAAGGGAAAGTACGGGCAGAGGCGGATGAACATGCGGCCCCAGTCCCGGTCCTGCAGATAGAAGTTGTACTGGATGACCCAGCGTCGCTTGTATTCGAGGTGCCACCGGTCGTCTTTCCCGATCGCCACGAGAATCCGGGCCGGTTCGCGGGCTTTGAGGATCACGACGATCTGGTCCGCGTCGGCGCGTCGAAAGTACGGCTCGACGAATTCATCGCGTCGTCCGGCTGGAGCGTCGACGATGGGCGCGTGCCAGTGAGCAGCGCGAGCCTGCACCCAGCGCTCGTACTGGCTGGCGATGTCGCGCAGGACCGTCTTGCTCACCGGATACAGCTCGCGATACGTGTTGAAGAAGCCGACCACGCGTTCGGGCTGCTGAAAGGGCTGAATCAATCCATTCACCAAGATCCGATCGAAGCACCGGTACGCGAAACGAATGCTATCGTGGTGATGCTCGTAGAAGGTATTCATGGTCGGCTCCAGGTCTTGAGACAACCCGGAAGCATAAATCCACGGATCCCTCTACGAGCGTTTGAATCTTGCGCGCGCAGCGCGCCCCTAACCAGCCAAGGGCTCTGCCCTTCACGGGCGTCGCGATTCAACGGGATATCAAGGGCAGAGCCCTTGGCTGGTTAGTACTGCTCGCGCCGAAGCTGCTTGATGCTCCGTTCTTGATTGTTTGCGCGCTGCTGTTCTTCGTGTTGTGGTTTCGGAAGGAACTCGGGAGTTTGTTGAGCCGCGGAGACATCTTGTTGTCATGGGGCGAGCGCAGTATTCGATTGCGAGAGCTGTCGAAGAGCCTTGACGAAGAACTGGAACCCATTCGCGACGACATCAAGAGCATTCAGGACGCCTTACGAGGCGGCGCCGGAGCGGCAGGCGGTTCGATTGCTCCAGTAGCAGCTGCACCAACCGATGATCGAGCGGCCGCCGCAACTCGTATTCGTCAGCAGTTGGAGACTTCTGAATTCAAGTGGCGCAGCGTCGAACGTCTCGCTGCAGCGTCTGGCCTTTCACAATCCCAAGTACTGGAAATGCTGCGAGCCGATCCTGCGGTGCGATTGGGCGTAGGAAAATCCGGCCGTCAGATCGCTGGTCTTCGAAGTCGTGTGGGATAAGTATTGCGCGTCAAGCAGTCTTGGTCCGAACGACGAGATCGACCTCACAATTTAGCACCTGAAGCAAAGCAAGCACTTGATCGACCGACTTGCGGTAATTCGTCTGGTCGAGAAGGCGGTACAGCTGCGCCGCCGACGTCCCGAGCCGGCGCACGATCTCGCGCTTCGAGAGCGGGCTCTTCGCCACTCGCTTCTGTGCTTCGAGCGTCAGGCGGTACAACAGCAGATCGCGGAGGTAGGTGGGATCCTGGTTGTATTCGAGAACCTGCTCGACGTGCACTGTGCCAGTGCGGCCGGAGTGAAGGACGTAGCTGAACGCCTCCCGACCAGCCTCGGCGTCGACCGAAAGCTCCGTCACCGGGTCTCCAGGCGTCGGTGTCGGTGCTGCCTTCGAGAAGGGGAAGGCGAGCGTCTTTGTCGAGGTTCTGACCTCGAACATTCTCTTCCGGTTGTTGTGTCTGACAGAGCGGATCTTCACAGCAGCCCCTCAGCCTCGAGTTCGGTGATCAGTTCCAGAATGCGTCGCGTCGCCGCGCCTTTCATCGGCTTCTGATTGTCCAGGTCCCATTTCACGATCAGCCTGCCGTCGCGATTGTCGCGATAGACGTGCACGTGCCGCGGCGGGTGATCGCCTTTCCACGTGATGAAGACGTACCCGCCCCGGCGATACTTGCCCACGAATCTAAAATGTTACCACGAGAGGTAACAGTTGCAATGGGCCTTGCTTCCCGCCATTCTGGCGGGATTGTGGCGGGATTCCGCCACGCGGCAGGCCGTAAACCGCCACAGCGTCGTCACGCTGGATCTGAGGGCTACAATCGCACTTATGCCGCGTCGCGCCCGAATCGTCACGTGGAACGGCAAGGACATTCCGCCGGAGTTGCTCGAGCTCCCCGCCGGTCGCTACGTCATCCAGTTGGTCGACGGTGAGGTGCCCGTGCTGTCGCCGGATGATGAAGCCGGCATTGAGGCGGCGCTCGAATCCTACCGCCAAGGCCGCGTCGTCGATGCCAGGCGTGCCCGCGAGGTCATCGACGCCGCGCTCCGGCGTTGAACGTCACCTACTCCGAAGCCGGTCGACGACAGACCTGCGCGTGACATACTCCGCTCGCCTGCAGCAGGTTCGTAATGCCAAAATCGAAACGATTCCACTGACGTCTGACCACCCAGTCGCTGAACTAACAGAGCGAATCCGGCGAGACACTAACGACTGGAATCTTGGGCGACATGTGCGACCGTGGTTCAGAGGCCAAGCGGATGGCGGCGAGCCTCCGAGACCAACCGTTTTTCGTCACGATTACGACGAGTTCTGGATGACCACCGTGTTCAGACTGAAGGCAATCTCGTTCGGTCATACCCCGGACAAGGAAAGGCTTGACCAGTGGTTATTTCTGGCACAGCACCATGGCCTTCCTACGCGCCTCCTGGATTGGACCGAGAGCCCCTTGGTGGCCTGTTTTGTTTGCGGTCGAGCGGTGGCTCACGTCAGAACGGGTCGAAGAGAACTACGTGTCGCCTGACATGGCGTTATGGATGGTGCACCCGGTGGAATTGAACAAGCTGACGAACCCCAACCTGAATGGCTTTCCGAATACTTGGACTGAAGGGAACATGGCGCGCGAGAACTGCCGTCTTGCTTTCCACACACGGGACGAAAAACCAGAAATGTTGCGACGATGTCAGCTGCAGCCGAGCCGGTATCCGCTCGCGGTCATTCCCAGCAACGTAGATTCGCGCACCGCAGTTCAGCGAAGCTGTTTCATGATCTACGGCACCGACGAGCGCGACATTGAATCGATGCTTCTGGACACAGCGCTTGTGCCAAAGTGTTTCAGGAAGTACACGGTTCCGAGAGCCAAGGCCCAGATGGTTCATCGAGAGCTAAGGTTCTGCGGAACTCGGCCAATTCACCGCTCTACCTGTTGTGCTTCGCAGTTGGCAATCCGAAAGGCGCGCCCATCGCGTTGCGAATTGCCACACATCTGTTGAAGAAAGGGACGGAATAATGGCGCAGGGTTCTGGCATCGAGTGGACCGAGTCGACGTGGAACCCGGTCACGGGTTGCTCGAAGATCAGTCCGGGTTGTAAGCACTGCTAC
Organism: uncultured Bifidobacteriaceae bacterium; assembly: GCA_964497175.1. GTDB lineage: Bacteria > Acidobacteriota > Vicinamibacteria > Vicinamibacterales > CAVVIG01 > CAZCEL01. The sequence goes on along the minus strand of CAZCEL010000318.1, from coordinate 1,995 downwards.
GCGGAGCGAATGGCGGAGCGGCTACAGGCGATGGGCCAGGGAAATTACCGAAACGGTTTCGCTCTGACGTTGCAGCCTCACATGCTGGAGTTACCGCTTCGATGGAAGAAGCCGCAAACCATCTTCGTGAACTCGATGAGCGACCTCTTTCATGACGACGTTCCGGTCTCATATATCCGTCAGGTGTTCGACGTGATGCGCCGAGCGTCGTGGCATCGTTTCCAAGTGCTGACCAAGCGGTCGGAACGTCTTGCAAGCCTGAATTCGCAGCTCGAATGGGCACCAAACATTTGGATGGGCGTCAGCGTGGAGAACGACAGGTACCGATTCAGGATCGACAACCTTCGCTCCACCAACGCGCACGTCAAATTCTTGTCGTTGGAGCCTCTGCTGGGTCCGCTGACGAATCTCAACCTGTCCGGCATTGACTGGGTCATCGTTGGAGGTGAGTCTGGCCCTGGCGCCAGACCTATGGATCCGGCTTGGGTCACCGATCTCCGCGATCAATGCCGTCGAGCACACGTGCCCTTCTTCTTCAAGCAGTGGGGAGGCAAGAACAAGAAGCAGGCAGGACGGGTCCTCGAAGGTCGCACATGGGATCAGATGCCGTGTCTTAGCGCCTCTGGATCTTCGGGCCGGTCAGCCAAAGAGATCGTACTCGTAGCGACAGGCTGAACCCGATCGTTCGGAGCGTCCGACCTTCACCGGTCGCTCGGTGCACAGAAGAACCGATACCATCCTCTTCGTCCGCAGACGGCCCGAAGGTCGGTTGCGGCAACCCTCCAGCCTTCGCATACTCAGAAGCACCTCGTGAGCGTCACCACAATCTCGTGGTGCTCCGCGGCAAAGCGACGATCATGTGGGACAGATACGATCCGCGCTTCTCTGACGGTCGCGACCGCGACGACTTCGGCGACCGAAGCCGTGGAAGCCGTGGCGGAGTCAGCGACCGCGATCAATCCGGCGAGCGCGATCCGCGCGACGTGTTCACCAGGGACCTCGACCTGCCGCGCGGACGCGAGTGCCGGCCGGTCCGAGAACGCGATCACGTGTACGAGATCGACGGCACGGAAGGCCGGATGCTCGCGACCGTCGGCGCCTTTCGTATCGTCGCAGAGAGCGACCTTCACGACGGCCGCGAGGACACACGCAAGGCCCAGCGCCACCTCGAACGAGAGGGTTTGCTGCAAACGTCTCCACTCAGCTCGGACGACCGCGCCGTGGTCCTCACCGACCGGGGCCGGGACCTGCTCGAGGCAAATCGGTACGAGCGACAGGAACGTTCATCGGAGCCGCGCCAGACGTTCTACGCGAGCCTCAGAAAGCCGCGTGAACTCACGCACGACTCGAAGGTCTACCGCGCTTACCTCCGCGCCGAGGAGCGGCTCCGCGAGCAGGCCGGCCGAGTAGATCGCGTGGTCCTGGACTACGAGCTGAAGCGCGACTACCAACGGTTCCTGCACGAGCGCAATCGCGGTCGGAAGGATTGCGATGGAAGACCGGACCGGGAGCCGGAGGAGATCGCGCGATGGGCGCGCGAACACGAACTGCCGTACGAAGACGGTCATGTCCACTTCCCTGATGCCCGGATCGAGTACGAAGACCGTGACGGGCGGTCACGCCACGAAGACATCGAGATCGTGACGGGCCACTATCGCGGCGCCCATGCCGGCGCTGTCGCTCGGTCCGGATTCAGCTGCTATCGCGCCATTGGCGGCCTGGTCGGCGGATGTGCGAGCACCGGCAGGAGAGGAGGGTCGCGTCACCCGCGGCTTGCCGAGGAGCCGCTCGGATGAACCTGCCGTCTCCACCTGACCGATGGACGATCGAAATTGTGAATGCGGAGCGCATCAACGCGATCGCGTCGTTCGGGTTCACTGAGCGCCAAGCCCGGTTTCTGGTGAACGTATTGCTGCACTCTGGTGTTTTCGTCGAGCGCCATTATGTGGAGTGCCCGATTATGCGGAGTGCCGCCACGGTGTGGCCCATGGCGGC
>CAZCEL010000317.1:0-6198 GCA_964497175.1 uncultured Bifidobacteriaceae bacterium | reverse complement strand
CCCTCATCGGGGCGGCCGTCGTGACCCTGGCGCGGTGGAGCGGGGAGAAGGAAGCCCCGGGCGTCGCGGCGGCGACGCTGCTTCCAACGCTCTACCTCGGGCTGCCGATCGGATCGCTCGTCGCTGTCGGCGAAACGATGGGCCGCGGCGCGCTCTTTCTGCTGATGATGACCGTGTTCGTCAGCGACACCGCGCAGTACTACTCCGGACGCCTCTTCGGGCGGCGGCCGCTCGCGCCCCGCGTCAGCCCCAAGAAGACCGTCGAAGGCGCCGTCGGCGGCTTCCTGTTCGGAACCTCGCTCATCGTCGTTGCGGGCGCATGGTGGCTGCCACTGGTATCGCCGCCCGGACGCGTCCTGCTCGGCGTGAGCGTCGTGGGAGCCGGCATTGCCGGCGACCTGTTCAAGTCCGTGCTCAAACGGAGCGCCGGAGTCAAGGACAGCTCCACGCTAATCCCCGGACACGGAGGCGTCCTGGACCGAATCGACGCGCTGCTCTTCGCAGGACCCGTCTACTATCTGGCGCTGAAATACCTATGAGCGTGCCGCGCCCCGACGAGCGAGCCACCGCCCTCTCGTCCACGACGACAGGACAGACGATCAGGCGTCTCGCCATCCTCGGATCCACGGGATCGATTGGTCAGAGCGCGCTCTCGGTGGTCGATGCCAATCCCGGGCGGCTCCTGGTCGTTGGACTGGCCGCCGGCGAAAACGCGGGACGGCTTGCCGAGCAGGCGTCGAGGTACCGCCCGCAGGTCGTTTCGCTGGCCTCGGGCGAAGCCGTCGACCGCCTGCGTGCCAGTGGAGGATGCCCGCCGGCCACCCGTGTGACCGCGGGGCGCGAGGGCCTCGTGGACGTGGCGTCGCACCCGGAGGTGGATCTCGTGCTGTGCGCCTCGTCGGGCACCGAGGCCCTCGAAGCGGTGCTCGCCGCGATCGAATGCGGCAAGACCATCGCGCTCGCCAACAAGGAAGTGCTGGTCATGGCGGGTGGACTGGTCATGGAGGCCGCGGCGCGACGCGGCGTGAGGATTCTGCCGGTCGACAGCGAGCACAACGCCATTCACCAATGCCTGCACGCCCGCCCGCGCGCCGAGCTCAGGCGCATTGTGCTGACGGCGTCGGGCGGACCGTTTCGCGGACAGCGAATGGCCGACCTGCTGGGGGTGACCGCCGCCGACGCCCTGAAGCATCCGACCTGGCGCATGGGGCAGAAGATCACGATCGATTCGGCGACGCTGATGAACAAGGGGCTCGAGGTCATCGAGGCGCGCTGGCTGTTCGGCGTCGACCCGGATCACATCGAGGTCGTCATTCACCCGCAGTCGGTCGTGCACTCGATGATCGAGCTCGTCGACGGATCCGTGATCGCCCAGATGGGCGTCACCGACATGCGCCTGCCGATTCAGTACGCGTTCTCGTACCCGGACCGGTGGCCCTCGACGCTGCCGAGCCTCGATCTGACGCGAGCGGGACGGCTGGAGTTCGAGAAGCCCGACACGGCGTCGTTTCCCTGCCTGCGGCTCGCGTACCGCGCGCTGCGGTCCGCGCCCAGCCTCCCGGTCGTGCTGAACGCGGCCAACGAGGTGGCCGTGGGCCGCTTCCTCGCCGGACAGGTGCCGTTCACGGGCATTGCCGAGATCCTGGAACGAACGATGGACGCCCACCAAGCGGTCCTGGTGGCCAGTCTTGCGCAGGTCCGGGCAGTCGACCGCTGGGCCCGGACGTGCGCCGAAGACGTTGCCCGCGGAGTACAATCGGGATCAGGGACGTGAGAGGCTGCGCCCTCCGCGAGCCGCGAGGTCGAGTGTGTTGACAACCATTCTGGCATTTGTGTTCGTGCTTGGCGTGCTCGTCTTCGTCCACGAGCTGGGGCACTTCGTGGCGGCCAAGCGCATCGGCGTCAGAGTGCTGAAGTTCCAGCTCGGGTTCAACCCGACCGTGCTCAGCTTCCGGCGTGGCGATACCGAGTACGGCGTCGGCGCGCTCCCGCTCGGCGGATACGTCAAGATGGCGGGCGAGAATCCCGAGGAGAGCCGCACGGGCGCGCCCGACGAGTTTCTCTCGAGAACCAAGTGGGAGCGGTTCCAGATTCTCATCATGGGACCGGCAATGAACCTCCTGCTGGCGTTCGCCCTGACGGCCGTCGTGCTGTATCAGGGCGCGGAAAAGCCTGCCTACGAAGACCAGCCCGTTGTCGTCGGCGCGGTCGATCAGGGATCGGCAGCCGAGCAGGCCGGCATTCAACCCGGCGATCGCATCGTCACGGTGGCCGATCGTCCGGTCGCCACGTGGGAGGCCTTCTACATCGCCGTCGGCACCAGACCGAACCGTGAGACCGCGATCGGATTCGTGCGGAACGGGACCGAGATGACGCGCACCCTCACACCCGTCACGTCGGCGCGAAGCCGGACCGAGATTGGCGAGATCGGCGTGATGCCCGACGTGCATCCGCACATCCGGTCGATCAGCCCCGGTGAGCCCGCCGAGCGCGCGGGTCTCCGCCCGGACGACGTCGTCGTGGCCGTCGACGGGCGGACCATCACGTTCGCCTCCCAGTTGAAGGACTCAATCGCCAAGAGCCCCGGCCGGCCATTGAGCCTCGCGATCCGCCGCGACGGCATGGCCATGACGATTCTCGCCACGCCGGCCCTTCGCGGCGACTCGGGGCTCCTTGGCATCGGCATCGCCGACGAGACGGTGAGCGTCAGGCCCGGGGCCGTCGAGGCCGTCGTGATGAGCCTGGAGAAAAACGTCCAGTATTCCGGTCTGATCTTTCAGACCGTCTGGGGCCTGCTGACCCGGGAAACCTCGCCGCGTCAGCTGATGGGCCCGGTGGCCATCGCGCAGCTGTCAGGCGAGTCCGCCCAGCTGGGCTGGATTGCACTCCTCAGCCTCATGGCGTCGATCAGCCTGAACCTCGGTCTTCTCAATCTGCTGCCGATCCCGGTCCTCGACGGGGGCCACATCTTCATCATGGGGATCGAGACCCTCACGCGGCGGGATTTCAGCTTTCGAGTCAAGGAGAAGATGCTGCTGGCCGGCTTCCTCGTCCTGATGATGCTGATGGTCACGGTCATCTACAACGACCTGACCCGCATCACGTGGATCGAGCGGCTGATGCCGTGGCGATAGATCGCCGCTTCACCTCCAGCATTGCACCCCGGGCCGCCTCGATTGTCTGGGCGACGTCGCGGGGCGTGTGCGCCGCCGACAGGAACCACGCCTCGAACTGGGAGGGCGGCGGATAGATGCCGCGCTCGAGCATCGCGCGAAAGAATGTGGCGTACTGCGTGGTGTTCGACCGTGTCGCGGACTGATAGTCGCGAACCGGCTCGGGGCTGAAGAACGGCGTCAGCACCGAGCCGAACGCGTTCACCTGGAGGGCGACGCCAGCTTCGCGCGCCGCGTCGGCCAGGCCAGCTGCGAGTTGTCGGCCACGGCGAGCGAGGTGCAGGTACAGGCCCGGCGTCAGATGGTCGAGGCACCAGAGCCCTGCCGTCATGGCGAGGGGGTTGCCCGATAACGTGCCCGCCTGGTATAGCGGACCTGCGGGCGAGACCAGGTCCATCAAATCCGCGCGGCCGCCGTATGCGCCAACCGGCAGGCCGCCGCCGATGATCTTCCCGAGACAGGTCAGATCCGGCCGCACACCCGCGACCGCCTGCGCGCCGCCGCGGGCCGCGCGGAACCCGGAAATGACCTCGTCGAAGATGAGCAGCGTGCCATGCGCGGTGCAGGCCTCGCGGAGCCCCTCCAGAAACCCCTCGCGCGGCGGGACAACCCCCATGTTGCCGGCGATCGGCTCGACAATGAGCGCCGCAACCTGGGCGCGGTTCGCCTCGAGCGCGCGGTGGACCGAGTCCAGATCGTTGTAGCTGGCGGGCAGGGTGTCGCCCGCCGCCCGCGACGGCACGCCCGGACTGGTGGGTACGCCCAGTGTCAGCGCGCCGGAGCCGGCCTGCACGAGAAACGCGTCCGCGTGGCCGTGATAACAACCCTCGAACTTGATGATCTTGTCGCGGCGAGTGGCGGCGCGGGCGACCCGGATGGCGCTCATCGTGGCCTCGGTGCCGGAACTGACGAACCGCACGCGCTCGACCGACGGCATGAGCCTGCGGACGCGCTCGCCCAGCTGCACTTCGAGCGGACTCGGCGCGCCGTAACTGGTGCCCTCGCGCGCGGCTTTCGCGATGGCCGTCACCAGTCCGGCCGGCGCGTGGCCGTGAATGAGCGGCCCCCACGACATCACGTAATCGATAAACTCGTGACCGTCGATGTCGGTGACGCGCGATCCCCGCGCACGTCGAATGAACAGCGGCGAGCCGCCGACAGCCTTGAACGCGCGGACCGGGCTGTCCACGCCGCCCGGCAGCACGGTGAGCGCTCTGGCGAACAGGCGTCTGGAGTGGGGGGCGCGCATACTGGTCCTTCGGCCTTGGTCCTTGGTCCGGCCCTGGTTCTTGGGCCGTGGACTGCCATTGTGTCACGGCCGTCGGATGGGCGAGGTTGATTGAGGTCCATCACTTCTCGCCGCGCGCGGGTACACTGCTGAAATTCGAGGACACCGATGACGATGCACACGACTCGCCTGGTCCTGGCGGTACTCCTGGTCGCGCAGCCGGCGCCATCGGCCCAGCCACGGGGGCAGCAAGCCCCGCTGCCACCGGGCCAGAGCAACGACCCCTTCCCGTTGCCCATCCCCGCGAGCGAAGGCGTCCTCAGGGTCGACGTTCGCGAGTTCGCGTCGCTGCCGGACATCGGCGGCGTGGCCGCGCGCATGATGAACCTGGTCGACGAACCGGGCACGCGTCGTCTGTTCATCAACGACATGCGCGGCCCGCTCTACAGCGTCAGCTACGATGGCCAGCGCGTCACGCTGTACCTCGACATCAACGACGTCTCGTGGGGCGTCGGTGTGCAGTCAACGGGCCGGGAGCGCGGCTTCCAGAGCTTTGCGTTCCATCCCCAGTTCGGTCAGCCCGGTACGCGCGGGTTCGGCAAGATCTACACGTACACGGACACGACCAACCAGGCGCCACCAGCTGATTTCACGACGAGCCACACCGCCACGTCGCACGATACGGTGCTTCTCGAGTGGACGGCCAGGACGCCCTCCGCCGCGACCTACGACGGCGGCGCCCCGCGTGAGCTGGTCCGGCTCCGCCAACCGTTCGCCAACCACAACGCGGGACACCTCGCCTTCAACCCTCTGGCCGCACCAGGCAGCCCCGACTTCGGTCTGCTCTATGTGGGCGTGGCCGATGGCGGCAGCGGAGGAGATCCGATGCGGCTCTCCCAGAACCTGGGCTCCGCGTTCGGCAAGATCCTTCGCATCGACCCGCTCGGCACGACGAGCGCCAACAGGAAGTACGGCATCCCGGCCGGGAATCCCTTCGTCACGACGCCGGGCGCGCTCCCCGAGATCCACGCGTACGGCGTCCGCAATCCGCAGCGCTTCGCCTGGGACTTGAAGAACGGCAATCTGTTCGTGGCCGACATCGGGCAGAACACCATCGAGGAGATCAGCCTCGTGACCACCGGCGCCAATCTCGGCTGGAACGACTGGGAGGGCAGTTACCGCTTCGTCTCCCGTCAGGGGGTCAGCCTCGACAAGCCCCGGAGCGACCCGAAGGTGACCTATCCGATTGTCGAGTGGGGCCAGCTCGATCCGCTGCTGCAACCCAATTCCGCGGCCGGCGGTCTGGTCGTCTATCGCGGCACCCGGATCCCGCAGCTCGCGAATCTGTTGATCTTCACGGACATGCCCAGCGGCGAGATCTTCCACGTGAGCGCCGATCGCCTGCCGGAGGGCGGACAGGACCCGGTACGACGCGTCATGCTCACCGCCAACGGCGCCGCGAAGACCGTGCTCGAGCTGGTTCAGGAGAAGAACAGGGCGCAGGGCAGGATGCCGGCCACGCGTGCGGATCTGCGCATCAATGCCGGCCCCGACGGCCAGGTGTTCCTGCTGAACAAGGGCGACGGCACCATCCGCGTGCTGACGCCGTAAACCGGCACTTCTCGCGCGGTTTCCGGTGTGCGTGGGCACGAAGCACACCCTCGGAGCAGGGCGCGCGGGCGACAGTCGGCAAGACGGCCTGGAGGCGCAGAAATCCGTGCGGGGCGACGAAGCGGCTTGATCGCCGCGGAGCTGGGGCCCCGCGCATGCCACCGACAAGCCGCCGAAGGACGTTTT
>CAZCEL010000316.1:0-6203 GCA_964497175.1 uncultured Bifidobacteriaceae bacterium | reverse complement strand
GTCCGTATCAACCCTGCCAGCCAGGAAGTGGAACCCTGGCTCGCCGAGTCGTGGACGCGCTCGGTCGACGGGCTCCGATACTCCATCAGGCTGCGCCACGATGCCCGGTTCTCCGACGGCGCATCGCTGACAGCCGACGACGTGGTGTTTTCCCTCGCCGCCGCCTACGACAAGGGCAGCGTGCTGGCCGATTCGATGAAGGTTGGCGGCAGGCAGCTCGCGGCCACCTCGTCGCCGGATGGCCGTGTGGTGACCATCGACTTTCCCTCGGCCTTCGGACCGGGCCTTCGGCTTCTCGACAATCTGCCCATCCTTCCCAGGCAGCGTCTGAAAGCGGCGCTCGATGCCGGCGCGTTTGCAAGCGCCTGGGGTCTGTCGACGCCGGTCAAGGACGTGACAGGACTGGGTCCGTTTGCGATCGATGAATACCGGCCCGGAGAACGGCTGGTCTTCGTCCGCAACCCGCACTACTTCGGGCGGGACGCCCAAGGCACCTCGCTCCCGTACCTGGATCGGATCGTCGTCGAGGTTATTCCCGATCAGGACGGGCAGATGCTGAGGCTCGGGGCAGGCGAGATCGACGCGACGGCCGCGGAAGTCCGTCCCGAAGACTACGCGCCGCTCAAGCGCGCCGAGGATCAGGGCCGCGTGCGCGTGCTCGACCTGGGCGTCGCGCTCGATCCCGACGGCCTCTGGGTGAATCTTCGACCGGGCGCGTTCGATACGGATCCCCGTCGGTCGTGGATCCAGCGCGACGAGCTGCGGCAGGCGATCTCGATGGCCGTCGATCGCCGGCACTTCGTCGATCTGGTGTACCTCGGCGCCGGAGTCCCCGTGTCAGGCCCCGTGACGACCGCCAACCGGAAGTGGTCGCTCCCCGACCTGCCCGAGACGCCGTACGATCTACCGCGAGCCAGGGCGCTGCTCGCCGAGATCGGTCTTGTCGATCGAGATCGCGACGGGCTGGTCGAGGATCCGCAGGGGACCCCTGCACGCCTCACGCTGCTCACGCAGAGAGGCCAGACCGCACTCGAGAGGGGCGCCGCGGTGATTCGGGATCAGGTCAAGCACGTGGGTCTGACGATTGACGTTGTCTCGCTCGAAGGCAACGCGCTCGTCCAGCGGTTTCTGTCCGGGGGCGAGTACGACGCCGTGTATTTTCATCTCGGCACGACGGATACCGATCCTGCGCTCAATCTCGACTTCTGGCTGAGCTCGGGGGGTGCGCACGTGTGGAACCCGGGCCAGCCTCGTCCGGCGACCGCGTGGGAGCAGCAGATCGACGAGCTCATGCTGCGGCAGGCGGCGGCGCTCGATGAAGCGGAGCGCAGGCGCCTGTTCGCGGAGGTCCAGACGCTCTTCGCCGCTCATCTGCCCATGGTTCATTTTGCGGCGCCTCGCATCTTGGTGGCCGTGTCGGCGCGCCTGACGAACCTGTCGCCATCGGTCTCGAGGCCTCAGCTCCTCTGGTCCGCGGAGACCCTCAAGTCGTCCGGTCGGCCGCGATGAGTGCGCTTGTCGTTCGCCGCGTCGCGTTTGCGCTGTTCCTGGTGTTCGCGGTGTCGTCGGCGGCCGTGGTGCTGACGCACCTGGCGCCGGGCGATTTCGCCACCGCTCAGTTTGGCCAGGGCGTGGGGCCCGAAGCGATGCAGCAGGCCAGGAGCCGCTACGGGTTGGACAAGCCGCTCGGGGTTCAGTATCGGGACTGGCTGATCCAGGCGATCCGCCTGGATTTCGGCCGCTCGCTGGTCTACGACCGTCCTGTGGCGGAACTGGTTCCGGAGCGCTTGGCGAACACCGCGCTCCTTGCCGTCAGCGCACTGCTGCTCGCCACGGTCCTGGGACTGCCGCTGGGCATCGTCGCCGCCACGCGTGGCGGCGTTGTCTCCCACCTGATTCGCGGAGTGTCCCTGCTGCTGCTGTCGACCCCGCCGCTCTTGACCTCGCTGTTTCTGGTGCTCATCGCCGCCCAGACGGGATGGCTGCCCGCCGGCGGCATGCGGTCCGTTACCCCCGGGTCGGCATCCTCGGTCACCGATGTTCTGCTGCATATGATCGTGCCGGTGGCGGCGCTCGGACTTCCCCTTGCGGCGATGCTCGAGCGGCTCCAGGCTCGGACGCTGGCCGAGGTGCTGGAGCAGCCGTTTGTACTGGCTGCGCTTGCCCGCGGCGCGTCGCGGACGCGCGTCATCTGGCGCGACGGACTCCGTGCCTCGTTGGGACCCGTCGCGGCAATGTACGGCCTGCTGGCGGCCTCGCTGCTCAGCGGATCATTCGTCGTAGAAATGATCACCGCCTGGCCGGGGCTCGGCCGGCTCGTGCTTGACGCCCTGATGGCTCGCGACGTGTACCTCGTCGCCGGCGGCGCGACAGCCGGCGCGGTATTCCTGGCCGTCGGGACGCTGTGCTCCGACCTGGCGGTAGCCGTTGGCGATCCGAGGACCCGAGACCGTCAGTGACGGCCACCGCGAAACTTGTGGGAATCGCGAGACCGCTCGGGCCAGTTTCCCCGCGGCTGCTGGCGGGTACGAGGCAGGCTGCACGATGAAGCGATTCGGATATTGTCTGCTGATCGCTCTCGCCGCCGCCGCCTGGTCGGCGCCGCTTCTGGCGCCGCACCATCCCGCGGATCAGTTTTCGGGCCTGCTCAACGCGCCGCCTACCATCATCCACGTGCGCGATGGGCAGGGGCACTGGCGGGCGCCCTTCATCTATCCGCTTGTCCGCGTCAGCCAGCTGGAACAGCGGTATGAGGAAGATTCCTCCCGGCCGATACCGTTGCGGTGGTTTGCCGGCGGTCGACTGGTCGGCGCTGGCGATACAGGTGAGACGCCGCTGCTGGTGCTTGGCGCCGACGCGTACGGCCGGGATGTCTTCAGCCGGTTGCTGTTTGGCGCCCGCGTCTCGCTGGGCCTGTCGCTGGTCGCCGCGGTCGCCGCCCTGTGCATCGGTCTCGCCCTGGGCGGCGTGGCGGGATACGCCGGGGGCGCAGCCGACGAGCTGCTGATGCGGACATCGGAGTTCATGCTGATTCTGCCCGCCACCTATGTCGCGCTGGTGCTGCGCGCCATGCTGCCGCTCGTGCTGCCGCCCGACATCGTCTTCTGGCTGCTCGCGATCATCTTTGCGGTGCTCGGAGCGCCCGTTGTCGCCCGGGGCGTGCGGACGATCGTGCGGAGGGAACGTCACCAGGACTACGCCACGGCGGCGGTGTCGCTTGGTGCAAGTCACACCCGTGTGCTGGTGCGGCACCTGCTGCCAGCCACGCGCGGCTTCCTGACGGTTCAGTTGACCATCCTCGTGCCTTCCTTCGTCATGGCTGAAGCCACGCTCTCGTATGTCGGCTTCGGGTTTCCCGATCCCGTGGCGAGCTGGGGCACGATGCTGCACGATGCCTCCACCATTCGAGCCTTCGCTGACTTTCCCTGGCAGTTCGCGCCCGCGGCGGCGATGTTCCTGCTGGCGCTCGGCGTCAACCTGGCCTTCGAGACCGAGGCCGAATCGACGCGACGAACGCTCTACAATTGAGGTGATATGGAGCTGACCGGCGTCTTTGCGCCCCTTCCGACTCCGTTCGACGAGGACGATCGCGTGGACACCGCACGGCTCCGCACCGCTCTGTCGCGGTGGCTGGCCACGCCGCTGACCGGCTTCGTGGTCCTCGGGTCCACCGGCGAGGCGGCCCTCATGGACGACGGGGAGTGCGACCGCGTGATCGATGTGGCGCGCTCGTGCGTGCCCACGAGCCGGCCGCTCCTCGCAGGGACGGGCCGAGAGTCCACACGCGCCGCGGTCGCGGCCGCGCGCCGGGCCGCGGAGCTTGGCGCCGACGCCGCCCTGGTCCGAACGCCGTCATTCTTCAAGTCGCAGATGACGAGCGACGTGTTCGTTCGCCATTACGAGACTGTGGCCGAGGCTTCGCCGGTTCCCGTCCTTCTGTACAACTTTCCCGCGGTGACGGGTGTCAACCTGCCGGTCTCCGCTGTGATCCGGCTGTCGGCGCATCCCAACATCGTCGGGCTGAAGGAATCGGGGAGCGACATCGGGCAGATCGCCGACCTGGTCACGGGAACGCCGGCCGGCTTCCGCGTTCTGTCGGGGTCGGGGTCGACGTTCCACGCCGCGCTGTGCGCGGGCGTCGCCGGCGGGATCCTGGCCGTTGCCGGACTGCTTCCCGAGGCCTGCGTGCGAATTTTCACGTTGGTCAGACACGGGCGGCTCGACGAGGCGCGGGCACTGCAGCAGCGGCTCGTTCCGGTGGCCAAGCTGGTCGGCCCCGTCTATGGAGTGGCGGGCCTCAAGGTCGCCCTCGGGCTGGCCGGCTGGGATGTTGGGTTTCCGCGCCCGCCGCTCGTTCGTGCCTCGGCCGACGCCGTCGCCGCGCTTCGGGCCGGGCTGGCGAAGTTCGAGGAAGTCACGGCATGAAGCTGCCCGACGCCGATCGGATCCTCCTCGGGCCGGGCCCGAGCCTCACGTCTCCGCGCGTGATGCGGGCGATGGCGTCGCCGACGGTCAGCCATCTCGATCCCCAGATGGTGGCGCTGCTCGACGATATCCGCGAGCGCCTCGCCCGCCTGTCCGGCGCACCTCCCGGGTCGATGGCTCTTGCCGTTTCAGGAACCGGAACGTCGGGGATGGAGACGGCCGTGGCGAACCTTGTCCAGCCCGGAACGAGAGTGCTGGCGGTGGTCACGGGGTACTTTGGCGATCGGCTGGCGGAGGTGTGCGGCCGCTACGGCGCCGACGTCAAGCGCCTGGAGGTGGAGTGGGGCAGGGCGTGCGATCCCGACCAGCTCGGCCGGGCCCTTCGGCAGTGGCGTGCGGATATCGTGGCGATCGTGCACGCCGAGACATCGACCGGCGTGCTCAATCCCGTTCCGGAGCTGGCGGCGCTCGCTCGACAAGAGGACGCCCTGGTCCTGGTGGACGCGGTGACCTCGTTTGGCGGGCATCCTCTGAAGATGGACGCCTGGGCCATCGATGTGTGCTACAGCTGCTCGCAGAAATGCCTGAGCGCCCCCTCAGGTCTCGCGCCGATCGTCTTCGGTCCTCGGGCACTGGCGCGACGCACGAGGTGCCGCAGCTACTATTTCGATCTGGGTCTGCTCGAGGATTACTGGCTCCGGCGGAAGTATCACCATACGATGTCGTCGGCGCTCGTCTCCGCCCTGGCCGAGGCCCTCGCCGAGGTCGACGAAGAGGGCCTCGAGCTGCGATGGCGGCGTCATGAGGCCAATCACCGGGCCCTCATCGAGGGGCTCGGGACGCTGGGAATGTCGGTGCTTCCGCCTGCTCCCGAGCGGCTGTGGACGCTCAATGCCGTGGTGGTTCCGGGCGGCGTCGACGAGGCCGCGGTCAGAAGGCATCTGCTGGAGCAGTTCAACATCGAAATAGGTGCCGGCCTCGGCCCGCTGGCGGGCCGGATCTGGCGCGTTGGGCTGATGGGCTCCAGCTCCGCGGAACGCTTCGTGCCTCTGCTCATCGGTGCGTTTGACAGCGCGCTCGAGCAGCAGGGCCGCGCTTCACGGATATCGCTCACATGACGACGCCAAGAATGCTCGTGGTCTGCTGGCTTCTCCTGATTGGGGTGGGCTGCGCCACCAACCCGGTCACCGGACGCCGCGAGTTCTCGCTGATGAGCGAGGCGCAGGAGATCGCGCTCGGCGAGCAGTCCGACGTCGAGGTTCGACGTGAAATGGGCCTGTACGACGACCGCAGCCTGCAGGAATACGTCTCGTCGATCGGCAGGCAGCTGGCAGACCGTTCGGAGCGTCCCAACCTGCCCTGGCATTTCGCCGTCGTGGACGTGCCTGCCATCAACGCGTTCGCGCTCCCTGGCGGGTACATCTACATCACGCGCGGAATTCTGGCGTTTCTTGGCGACGAGACCGAGCTCGCCGGTGTCCTGGGACATGAGATCGGGCATGTGACGGCCCGGCACGCCGCGCAGCAGTATTCGCGGTCGACTGGCGCGCAACTCGGACTGCTGCTCGGGGGCATCCTGGTCCCTGAGGCCCGGCCTTTCGGCCAGCTGGCTGCCTCGGGGCTCGGCGTCCTGTTCCTGAAATACGGCCGAGACGACGAGCTGCAGGCCGACGATCTGGGGGTTCGCTACGCCGCCTCGAGCGGCTGGGACCCGAGCGGCGTGCCGGCGATGTTGAGGACGCTCGGCCGGATCGAGGAGGCCAGCGACAACAAGGGCG
>CAZCEL010000315.1:1436-6222 GCA_964497175.1 uncultured Bifidobacteriaceae bacterium | reverse complement strand
GGCCTGGCAGCAAGACAGGCGGGCAACGGCCGTATCGTTGTGAACATACAGACCGACGGCGATCTGAACTACGCGCCGGGCGTGCTGTGGACGATGGCGCATCACAAGCTGCCGGTGTTGACGGTCATGCACAACAACCGCGGCTGGCATCAGGAGCTGATGTTCATGCAGTTCATGGCGGGCGTTCGCAATCGCGGCACCGACCGGATGCACATCGGCTGCTCGCTCAAGGATCCACACATCGACTACGCCCGGATGGCGCAGGCGTACGGGATGTACGCGGAGGGCCCGATTGCCGATCCCAAGGATCTGGCAGGCGCCTACAAACGTGCGCTGGAGCGGGTCAAGGGCGGCGAGCCGGCGCTGGTCGATGTCGTCACGCAGCCGCGATGAAGAAAGGCAGAGAGAAAGGCAGGCAGAAAGGGAAGACCGGAGGACAGCGACGTTCAATGCCGAACAGCAGGAACGAGATGAGTCTCTCGAGACACGCACGGGCTCTCGCGCATAACTTCCCGATCACTGCGGCCGCCTTTGGGCTGATTCTTCTGGCGACGCGGATCAGCGGCGCGGCGGAACCCGGGACCGGCCAGGCGCCCGCGCAGAATGCCCTCAGCCCTCAGATTGCAGGCAACGGGGAGAAGGGGAAAGCCGTGTTCCTGACCTACCAGTGCTGGGCCTGCCACGGCTACACGGGAGAGACGGGCACCCGGTTGATCCAGGACAACGGAACCTTCGTAGCGCGCCTGTTCAGTGTCGGCAGCTTCATCAACTACATCCGCGCGCCTCGGCCCAACGACCCGCCGCCGGCGAGATCCGTGACCATCATGCCGAGCTACGGCGTCAGCAGCCTGTCCGATCAGCAGGCCGCCGACCTCTATGCCTACATTCGAACGTTTAAACCTACTCAACCGCCGCTACAGGACATCCCTTTGCTGAAACAGATGCTCAGCGAAGGCGCCAAGCTGAAGAAGTAGAGAGGTGAGCATGCGTCGTCGGCTGGCCTGCACCGCCCTTACTCTCGCGCTGGCCGCTCCCGCGTCCGGGCAGCTCGAGAACGTTGGTACCCTGTCGTTCCCGACATCCGGCTCGCCCGCCGCGCAGCAGCACTTCCTGAGGGGCGTCGCGATTCTGCACAGCTTCGGCTGGAAGCAGGCGATCGCCGAGTTCAAGCTGGCGCAGAAGGCACAACCGGACTTCGCGATGGCGTACTGGGGCGAGACGCTGTGCTACAACCATCCGCTCCAGGCTGAGCAGAACGTGAAGGACCCTCGTGCCGTGCTCGCGCGGCTCGGACCCAACAAGGAGGCGCGGCTGGCGAAGGCGCCCACGGCCAGAGAGAAGGGATTCCTCGATGCCGTCGAGGCGCTCTGGGCCGAGCAGGGCGACTGGCGCCAGCGCCGCGTGGCCTACATGAACGCCATGGAGCGGCTGCACTCGCAGTTTCCCAAAGACGATGAGGTGGCGGCGTTCTACGCCTTGTCGCTGCTGAGCGGAGGCGGCGCGCTCGAGGACGCGACGTTCCGCTACAACATGAAGGCCGGGGCCCTGGCGCTCGGCATCGTCGAGCACAATCCCAAGCATCCCGGGGCCACGCACTACATCATCCACGCGTTCGACGACCCGGTGCACGCACCGCTGGCACTGACGGCCGCGCGCACGTATGCGGACATCGTCCCCGCGGTCTCGCACGCCGTCCACATGCCGACGCACATCTTCATTCAGCACGGCATGTGGAACGAGGTCGCGAACCAGAACGTGCGCGCCTTCGACATCGCAAGGGAACTGTGGGAACCGGGAGACGTGCCGGGCGACATGTCGCACGCGGGCGACTGGGGGCAGTACGGCTTTCTGCAGCTCGGCGACTACGCGGGCGCACGCACGCGCATGGACGTTTTCGCGCGGATGGCCGAGACGACGAAGCATCCGCGTGCGGCGGGGGCCCTCGCGCTGCAGAGGGCACGGTACATCGTCGAGACGGAAGAATGGACCGTGCAGGCCATTCCCGAGAGCGCGTCCAACGAAACGATCTTCGCCAACGGGATGAGCGCGATTCGTACGGGCGACATGGCCAGCGCGGCCGCGATGGAAAAGCGGCTGGCGGCGAGAGCTCCAGCGCCCGCGCCGCCGGGCCCGCATGCGGATCACGGCGCCGCGCCGTCAGCGGCGACTGGAGGCGGAGGGCCGGACGCGGGCAAGTCCGGCCGCATCATGCACAAGGAGCTGGCAGCCGCGATCGCACTCGAGAGAGGGCAGAAGGATCAGGCCGTCACGCTGCTCAAGGAAGCCGTCGTTATCGAGGAGAGCATGCGGCCGCCAAACGGCGCGGCCGATCCGGTGAAACCGTCGCACGAACTGCTTGGCGAAGTGTTGCTGCAGCTGGGCAGGCCTGCCGATGCGACGGCGGCCTTCGATGCCTCGCTCCTTCGGATGCCCAACCGCGCCCGTTCGCTCCTCGGCTCGGCGCGCGCGCACGCGGCGGCCGGTCATCGCGACATCGCGGCCGCACGCTACGCGGCGTTGACCTCGTTCTGGCAGGGAAAGCCCTTGACGAATCCGACGACCGGACGCTGAACCGTCCGATCTACGGCAGACCGAAGGTGAAGACGGTGTTCGTGCCAACCACGGCCACGTACTGCTTACCGTCAACCGCGTACGTCATGGCACTCGCCCTGATGGCCGAGGGGACGGTGTGCTTGAAGAGCACCTTGCCCGTTTTCGCATCAAAGGCATAGAAGTCGCCGCTGCTGACGCCCTGAAAGACGACGTCGCCAGCCGTGACGAGGTTGCCCGTGTTCGTATTTCTGGGAACCTCCGCATACCACACGAGCTGTCCCGTGCCGGGATCGTAAGCGGCGACCGTCGTGGTCACCGTCATGCCTGTGTCAGCCCTTTCGGCGATCGTGCCAAAGTACCCGACAGCGGTGGACGAAGGCTTCAGCGTGTCGCCAACGGGCTTGACCTTCACAGTCGCCGCATCGTTCTTGCCGGTGACGTATAGGAGGCCGGTTCGCGGGCTGAAGGATGCGGGACCGAAGTTGGCGCCGCCGGCGACGCCAGGAGATGTGGTAGTCAGCTCACCGGCCAGGAACGGCTGGAACAACGGCCGCGCTCGCTTGGCAAGTTCCGGATCGGGAACTATCGGATAGATGGCACAGAACGGCTGCTGCGGTACGCCCCTGGACGTGTACGGGATCGGTTGGGTCGGCCACGGCACCTCGCCTGGAACATCAGTCGCGGTCGGCACCGGAGTTTCGATCATCGGATGGAGAGGCTTTCCGGTCACGCGATCCCACATGTACACGTAACAGGTTTTCGTGGGCACACCGACCGCCTTGACCGGCTTTCCAGCCACCGTGGTATCGAACAGCACCGGCGCGGTGACGAGATCCCAATCCCAGATATCGTGATGGATCACCTGATAGTGCCAGACGAGCTTCCCTGTCTCCATGTTCAGGGCGACCATGGAGTTGGTGAAGAGATTTGTTCCCGGTCGCGCCGAACCGTCGTAGTCCGGCGACGGATTGGCAACGCTGAAATAGATCAGCCCCAGCTCAGGATCGAGCGCCGGCTGCGTCCAGACGCCGCCGCCCGCGCGTGACCCGGTGCCCCACGTGTCCTTGGCGATCTCCCAGCCCTCGTCTTGTGGACCTTGCGGGATGGTATTGAAGACCCACTTGATCGTTCCCTTCGTCGCGTCAATGGCCGCCACCAACCCGCCAGGGATGTGAGCATCGCTCAGCGCGATTGGCACATACAGCGTGTCCTTGTAGAACGCCGGCGGCGTCCGCATTGTGTACCCGATGCTCTCCGCGTCGAAGTCCTTTGGGTATTTGCCGGCGTACTTGAACTCCAGGGCGCCGTTGATGAGCCGCAGGTACCCCTGTTCGCCGAAGTTCTCGAGAAGCCTCCCCGATTTGGCGTCAACCGAGTACATCGTGCTCGGGCCAAAGGCGAATATCTTGCCGTCTCCATAGGAGGGCCCGCGGCCGCCCCCTTGGAAGGCTGGCTCGCTCAGAAAGGTCCAGATGGGTTTGCCAGTCACGGCGTTCACTGCGAAGAGCCGGGATCCGGAGTTGAAATACATCACGCCATCGACCACCACCGGAGTGATTTCGCTGATGCTGACCCCCGCATCGAACGACCATTTGAGCGTCAGCCTGCCCGCATTCGATGGATCGATCTGAGTCAGTGGCGAATAACGCCGGTTGGACGCATCGACATTGTGACTGGTCCAATCGGTCTTCGTCGACTGATTGACCTGGGGCAGAGACCCCTGGCGGGTGGTCGTCGCCGTCCTTTCCTGCGATGCGGCTGGCACGAGCAGCCACGCCACGACCCCGGCGAGACCGACAACGGTTGCCGCTCTATCTGATCTCATCGAGGACGCTCCTGTCACCTCATGTGGCGGCCGGCCACCGGGTCGGGGCAACGCGCGGAAAACGCGGCGTGCCACCGACAAGCCGCCGAAGGCCGGTTTGCCGGTCTGCGGAGTTGGGTGTTCGCGACACGCAACTTGAAACTGCGTTAGTGCCCGGCATTCCCAGGGTTCAGCCGCCGAGCACTTCGGCGCGCTTGGTGGTTACTGTTTCTTCGCCAGCGACCGGTAATATTCCTCGATGGCCTGGCGGAATCCGGCTGGCACTTCCTCCGACCCCGAGAGCGACAAGGGCTGATCGTCGGCGTCCGCTTTCTTGCGCAGGTTGAACTCCCAGCGCTTCAGCTTGTCCAGCGCCGATGCCTGGAGGGCCGCAAGACTCGACGGATCCACAAACGCCTGGTCGGTGTC
>CAZCEL010000315.1:0-1426 GCA_964497175.1 uncultured Bifidobacteriaceae bacterium | reverse complement strand
TCGGTGTCGAGTGTCCGCATATCGCGGATGATCTGATCGAACTCGCGCGGATCGATGCCCGCGTCCACGAGCTCACGCCGAAGCTGCTGCGCGTCGCCCTGCCACTCGCGCCAGTCCCGTCTGAACTGCCGCACATCGTCGGGGTTGTAGTAGCCCCACCTGTTGCCCCAGCCGCGCGGGTCGCCGTTCCAGGCGCCGCCCCGGTTGGGACCGCCCGCGTTGGCCTGGGCGTCGCCGCCCTGCTGGCCCCCTTGCTGTCCCTGCTGAGCCTGCTGGCCCTGTTGCCCTTGCTGTCCCTGCTGGCCTTGCTGACCCTGCTGACTCTCCTGCCCTTCCTGACCCTGGGCCTGCTGGCCGCGCTGCCCCTGCTGGCTCTGCTGCGCCTGCCGATTCTGCGCCGCCCGGTCGCGCATGCGCTGGTCGAGCGACTCCATGCCCCGCACGAGATCGCGCGCCTGCTCGGCCGCGCGATCCATGGCGTTCTCCTTGTTGGCCTTGCCAAACGCGGACGCCGCCTCGCCAATCTTGTTCCTGAGCGCGTCGAGGTTGGCCTGGATGTCGGCCTCCATTGCCTTGGCGTAGTCGCTCGGCGATCCCTGGAGCGTGTTCTTCGTGTAGCGAATCTTCTCGCGCACGCGCTTGTCGGTGATGCTGCCGGCCGCTTCGTCGAGCTTGCGGGCCGCCTCGCGCTGCTCACCGCGCGCCTCGTTGGCCAGCTTCTCGAGCTCGTCCTGGAGCGAGGCCACCTTGGCGTCCATGCCGTCCTTGCGCTGTCCGAGAGACTGTGCGCGGCTCTGCCGCTGTGCGGCCGCCAGCTGATCGAGCCCCTGCACCTCGGACGAGACCTGTCGCTGCTCGTTCGCCAGCTCCTCGGCCTTTCGCATGGCATCCTGCACGTCGCGCTCGGAGCGGCCGGACTGATTGCGCTTGAGGCGCTCCTGCGCCTGACGAAGTTTCTCGAGCGCGGCCTGCGCCTGCGCGCCGCCGTCGCGCGATCCGTTGGCGGCCGCCTGCCGCATCGCGTTGGCGGCATCCTGGAGCTGGCGCGCCGCGTCGCTCAGGTTCTGGCGCTGCTGCTCGCGCGTCAACTGCTCGAGCCGCCGCGCCGCCTCCTCGACCTCCTGCGCCAGCTGCCGCTGCGCGTCCCCGCCTCCACCGGCCGAGCTCATGTTCGCCGCAAGCCGCCGCTGACGCTCGGCCTCCTGCTGCTGCCGCCGCACCAGCTCCTTGAGCTTCTCGAGCAGCTCGTCGACCTGACGGTCGCCACCCTGCTGCTCGGCCCTCTGCTGCATCTCGTACTGGTTGGCGAGCTTGTCGAGCTCCAGCTCGAAGAGATCGGCCAGATCCTCGGCGAACTGACTCTGACCGCCCCCGCCTCCGCCCCCGCCTCCGCGCTGCGAAGCCACCTGAATCTCGTATTCCTGCT
>CAZCEL010000314.1:0-6244 GCA_964497175.1 uncultured Bifidobacteriaceae bacterium | reverse complement strand
GAACTGGATTACGGCGACGACAAATGACAGCCCTGCCGCAATCGAGGCGACAATACCCGCGCCCGGATCACGGAACTGCTTGCCAAAGAAGGCGTTGATCAGCAGGCCGGCGATGGGGAAAAGGATGATGAGTGGGATGACATTGAACATCGTCATTCAACCAGATGGCAGGCCTGTCGGTTCCCGAGCCCACGATGATCGTGGCGCAGCCCTTCGATCCCTCGCAGCTCGGCGCCATCGAGAAGGCCATCCGCGCGTCGGATCTGGGGCTCAATCCCTCCAATGACGGGAAGGTCGTGCGAATACCCATCCCATCGCTCACCGATGAACGTCGGAAGGAGTTGTCGCGACATGTGCACAAGCTCACCGAGGAGGGACGCAACGCCGTCCGCCAGGTGCGCCGGGAGGCCAACGACCGCCTCAAGAGGCTGCTCAAGGATCACAAGATCTCCGAGGACGACGAAAAAAAGGGGCTCGACGAAATCCAGAAGATTACAGACAACCATGTCCGCCTGCTCGATGACCTGCAGAAGAAGAAGGACGCCGATTTACTCGGGCGCTGACCGTCCGCCGCCACGTCGCTGTAGCGCACCGGAACGGTATCCCTGACAGCCGCGTGCGCCACCGGTACCGTTGGACGCTCGCATGACGTATTTTTCGTATCTCGCCTGCTCGGCGTCCTGCGGCGCGCCGGCGCTCGATCCACACCTGACACATCACCTATGCTCGTGCGGCGCGCCGCTCCTTGTCCGCTATGACCTCGATCGGGCCCGGCGCTGGTCGCGCGACGCGCTGGTCGACCGCCCGCTGACGATGTGGAGGTTTCGAGAGCTGCTGCCAGTGTTCGACGGCGAGGAACCGATTACGCTCGGCGAAGGGTGCACGCCGCTTCTCCATGCCCGCTCGCTCGGCGCGACGCTCGGCCTCGACCGCCTGTATGTCAAGGACGAGTCGCTGAACCCGACCAACTCGTTCAAGGCGAGGGGCCAAGCATCGGCGATTACGCGGGCGCGCTACCTTGGCGCCCGAACCGTGTCGGTGCCCTCAGCCGGCAACGCCGCTAATGCCGCGGCTGCTTACGCCGCCCGCGCCGGACTCGAGGCACAGGTGTTCCTGCCACGAGACGTCAAGCCCCCGTTCGAACGCGAGTGCAGACTGTACGGCGCGGAGGTGACGCTTGTCGACGGCCTCATCACCGATGCCGGCCGCATCGCCGCCGAACGCGGACGTCCGCTTGGCTGGTACGATCTGTCGACCCTCAGGGAGCCCTACCGCATCGAGGGCAAGAAGACGATGGCGTTCGAGATCGCCGAGCAGCTCGATTGGGAGTGGCCCGACTGGATGATCTACCCGACAGGCGGAGGCACCGGTCTCATCGGCGTCTGGAAGGCCATCGACGAGCTCGAGCGAATCGGCTGGATGGAAGGAAAGCGACGGCCTCGCCTCGTGTCGGTCCAGGCCAGTGGCTGCGCACCGATTGTCCGCGCGTATCACGCCGGCGCGGAACGGGCTGCCCCGTGGGAGGGCGCGGCCACGATTGCCGACGGCTTGCGCGTTCCCGGGGCGATAGGAGACTTTCTCATTCTGCGCGCGCTCCGCGAGAGCCGCGGAACGGCTTTGACGGTGACAGACCAGGCGATGGTGGACGGCATGCTGGAACTCGGGAGAATCGAGGGCATCAGCGCCGCACCCGAAGGTGCCGCGACGCTGGCGGCCCTCCGAACACTCCTCGCCCGCGGCGTGATCACACCAGCCGAGTCGGTGGTCCTCTTCAACACGGGAGGCGCGTTGAAGTACCTGGACGTCCTGCCGGCTTCCTGATGCCGGGAGGCTACGCGTCCCCGAAAGTCACTCCCAGCGCTTTCGCCGTGAGCAGGAGGTCGAAGTCGAGAGGAACGGTCTTGGTCCTCCCGACCACCTGATCCAGCGGCCGCGCGACGATGTCGGGCGGGGCGAAGGCGACCATCGTGCCGAATTGTCCGGCTTTGACGAGCTCGACGGCCTTGCCGCCGAACCGCGTCGCGAGGATCCGATCGAAGCTGGTCGGCACGCCTCCACGCTGCAGGTGCCCCAGCACGACAGACCGCGTCTCCTTGGCCGTCATCGTCGCCAGCGTTTCGCATACCTTGGCGCCAATCCCGCCAAGCCGTTCGCTAGCCCCGTCGTGGGCCGCTTCGATGAGGGCCGGCTGGCCGCCCTTCGGGAACGCGCCTTCCGCGACGACCACGATGCTGAAGCGG
Organism: uncultured Bifidobacteriaceae bacterium; assembly: GCA_964497175.1. GTDB lineage: Bacteria > Acidobacteriota > Vicinamibacteria > Vicinamibacterales > CAVVIG01 > CAZCEL01. The sequence goes on along the minus strand of CAZCEL010000314.1, from coordinate 4,004 downwards.
GCGCCCCATCTGTCCCGTTCGCGCACGCGCTGGGCGACGACCGTAAGGTCGAAGGGAATCTCAGGAATGAGAACCGCGTCGGCGCCGCCCGCCACGCCGGCGTACAGCGCGATCCAGCCGGCATGCCGCCCCATCACCTCCACAACCATGATCCGTCGGTGGGCTTCGGCCGTCGTGTGAAGCCGGTCGATGGCATCGGTCGCGAACGCGACAGCGGTATCGAATCCAAAGCAGTTCGTCGTGCCCACGATGTCGTTGTCGATCGTCTTCGGGACGCCGACCAGCGGAATGCCACGGAGAAAAAACCGGTGGGCGATCGCAAGCGTGCCGTCTCCACCGATGACGATGAGGGCTTCGAGGCCCATCTTGTGGAACATCTCGATGACGCGATTCGAGTAGTCTTTCGTGCCGTCGGTGGTCAGGATCGGGTACGCGAACGGGTTGCCGCGGTTGGTCGTTCCGAGAATGGTCCCGCCAAGGCGCATGATGCCGCGGACGTCGCGTGGAACGAGCGTCCGCGATCGCCCGGGCTCGATCAGGCCGTCGAAGCTGTCCTCGAGCCCGACGCACTCGATGCCGCTCGTCCAGCACGCCTTGACGACCGCGCGGATGACGGCGTTCAGGCCCGGCGCGTCGCCGCCGCCAGTGAGCACGCCGAGTCGCGAGACGACTGGCACGCGGTCGACTATAGCAAAACGTTTCCGGACGCGCCGTGGAGGGCTTCGGTGGGACGTCGAGTTGGTTGCCCGTGAGAAAAACGGCGTGCTAGACTGGCTGTTCGCACGTGCTGTAGGTCACGCCACAGTGGGCGGCTAGCTCAGCTGGGAGAGCGCCGCGTTCGCAACGCGGAGGTCGGGAGTTCGAGCCTCCTGCCGTCCACCAGACCCCACGATTCGGATCGGTCATGACACTGTCGGACCCTGATCGCGCCGCGCTGATCTACGCCAGGGGCCTGCTCGAACACCCCAGCCTCGCCGCCAAGATCGCCAGCCTCGTCGGTACACCCGTTGAGAAGCTCTTCGACCTGCTGCCGGATCAGTGGTCCGAGACCGTCAGCCGCTCGACGCGCAGCGCCCTGCAGAAGGCGCTCGGCATCGCACTGGCCTCGATGGAGGACCGACGCGGGTTGCCGTCGAGCAACGCCCTTCACAAAGTCGTCGTCGCGGCGACCGGTGCGGGAGGAGGCGCCTTTGGCTTCGCGGCCCTGCCAATCGAGTTGCCGGTCTCCACAACCGTGATGCTGCGCTCGATCGCCGACATCGCCCGGAGTGAAGGCGAGCGCCTCACGTCGCTCGACACCCAACTGGCCTGCCTCGAGGTGTTCGCGCTTGGAGGCCGACCGCGCGGAGATGACGCCACCGAGACCGGCTACTTCGCGGTGCGAGCGGCGCTGTCTCGCGCAGTCGCGGAGGCGGCGCGGCACATTACCGAGCGGGGGCTCGCGGAAGAGGGCGCCCCTGCCATCGTCCGCCTCATCGCGCAGATCGCCGCTCGCTTCGGCATCGTGGTATCCGAAAAGGCGGCCGCTCAAGCCGCACCGATCCTCGGGGCAGCAGGTGGTGCCCTCGTGAACCTCATCTTCATCGATCACTTTCAAGACATGGCGCGCGGCCATTTCATCGTTCGCCGGCTGGAGCGCACCTACGGAGCTGCCACCGTCAGGGCCGAATATGACGGACTGACCGGGCCGGGCGCCGGGTGAGGGACGGCGAGGCCGCGCGTCCGCCGGCGCCCTGTCACGATAATCACCCGTGGCACGGGAACTCTGGCGGGTCCGCTTCACGTTGACTCCCGCCAACTGGTCACCTAAACTGGTCATATGGGCGACCGCCCGATTCCCGCCACCGAGTTCAAGGCGAAGTGTCTGGCCCTCATCGACCGCGTGCGCGAGCGTGGTGAGCCGATCACCATCTCCAAACGGGGGCGTGTCGTCGCGCGGTTGGTACCCGCCGGCGAGGAAGACGAGAAGCCATGGCTTCGCCTCCGCGGCACGGTCATGAAGTATGACCGCCCGTTCGACCCGGCGATCGACGAATCCGAAATCGAAGCGCTAAAGGCGCTGCCTCGACCGCCGAGACGATCGAGGCGCTAACGTTGCGCTAACGTGGGCGACGCACCGATCCTCGACACTCACGCCTGGGTGTGGTGGACAGGCCGTACCGAGCGCCTTCGTCCGGAGGAAGTAACCGCGCTGGACGCGCTCGCGCCCGACGAGCGGCCGTATCTGTGCGACATCAGCCTGTGGGAAATCGCAACGCTTGTCTCACGCGACCGGCTCTCGCTGACGTCGCCGCTCCATGAGTGGCTTCCGAGCGCCGCTCATCCCCGCAGTGTCAGATTGCTGTCCATCACGCCGCAGATTGCGGCTGAAGTCGCCGAGCTGCCCAGAACGTTTCACCGTGATCCGGCAGATCGGATCATCGTCGCCAGATGCCGCGTCATGAAGCTGCCGCTGCTGACACGGGACCGCCGCATTCTGCGATCGCGGCTGGTGAGCCGCTGGACGGTCTCCAGGCCAGGTTGAAGTTGGGATCGATCCGGCGCTTCTCCACGGACGCGCCCCGCACGACCGCCTGGCCCGGACCACGACGGGACTGTCCCCGCGAAGGCGGCACGGTGCGTTCGGTGGTGGCTGTCTGAGGGACTCTCTGAGCGGACGAGCCAAGAACAGGGCTCATGGCAACCGCGAGGCCCCGCGGAGCCGACACCGTCAAGGCTCAACATGACGGACTGACCGAGCATGACAGCGAGTGGAGGACGGAGCGAGACCGATTCAGCGGAGCCGATCTAGAATGACCCACTCTCGGAGGGCACATGAGCCTGACGTCCAGACGACCCGCGACTGTGCTGGTGACGCTCGTCCTCGTCGGCTCATGTGCGACGCTCGCTGTCCTGACTCAAAGCCCTCCCCGGGAGGGCGAATGGCGCAACTACTTCGGCGACACCAACGGCAGCAAGTATTCGCCGCTCAGCCAGATTGACCGGACCAACGTCGGCAGCCTGCGCGTCGCGTGGCGCTGGGCCTCAGCCGATCGGGCGCTGCAGCTGTCCAATCCGCAGTGGCGCGCGGCGCGCAACGAGGAAACGCCGCTCATGGTTGGCGGCACGCTCTACACGGTCACCGGCCTGGGTCTTGTCGCCGCACTCGATCCGGGAACTGGCATGACGCGGTGGGTCTACGATCCTGAGAGCTACAAGGCCGGTTCGCCCAACAACGGCGGCTTTCTCCAGCGCGGCCTGGGCTACTGGACCGACGGGCGGGCAGAGCGGCTCTTTGTCGGCACGGCCGACGCCTACCTGGTGTCGGTCGACCCTCGAACCGGGAAACCGGACCCGGCCTTTGGCGTCGGCGGCAAGGTCGACCTCACGGTGGGCATCCGCGACGCCGTCCGTGCGCTCAATTTCACCGCCCGCCGCCCGCTCATCGCGGGCGACCTCGTCGTCGTCGGCAACTCGATTGCGGACCACGTGTTCAGACGCGAGGCCCCGCCCGGCTACGTGCACGCTTTCGACGTGCGCACCGGTAAACGCCTCTGGACCTTCAACACAATCCCGCGACCCGGTGAATTCGGGTTCGACACGTGGCTCGACAATTCGGCCGAGTACACAGGAAGCGCCAACGTCTGGTCGAGCGGCGTCTGGGACCCCGAACTGGATTACGTCTACCTTCCGACGTCCACGCCCACGAACAACTACTACGGCGGTCATCGACACGGCAACAACCTGTTCGCCGAGAGCCTGATCGCGGTCGAGGCGAAGACTGGCAGACGGGTCTGGCATTTCCAGGCCGTTCATCACGGTATCTGGGACTACGACTTCCCCACCCATCCCGTGCTGGGCGAAATCACAGTCGGCGGACGGCGAATCAAAGCCGTGATCCAGGTCAGCAAACAGGGCTTCGCCTACGTCTTCGACCGCCGGACAGGCGAGCCCGTGTGGCCGATCGAAGAGCGTCCCGTGCCCGCGTCCCGCGTGCCTGGCGAGCGCACGTCGCCGACGCAGCC